>JBAXFK010000013.1:0-32811 GCA_037139955.1 Rhodospirillales bacterium | reverse complement strand
TTTGCGTCAAGCTACGGCTCAATACCGGAGCACGGTGGGCAACAAGGATCGCGCGTAAAGCGTCCGCCTGCGTATCGGCAGCGTTCGGCGCGACAGTCGCGTCGTTGGAAAGACCGGTGGTCATGAAAATCCTCGAACGGGAAAAAAAGCCGTGGCGCGCGTTGGCTGCCGGAATGGGAATTGCCGGCCATTGTTATCGCGGCGTCGCAATCGGTAACCCTCAATGCGGGTGCGCGCGGTTGGGTGCAAGCGGCGATTTATGACAGTTTGCGCGGAACGCGGGACGCGCAGAGCGCTGCGGAAGAATATAGACCGTGCCTTAAGCAACACGCATACTGTTGCCATGTTCGACACCCTCCCCCGAGACGGCCTTGTTGCCGTCGTCAAGCGCGATTGTCCGACCTGCGTGCTGGCCGCCCCGGTGCTCGCCGAACTGGCCGCGCAAGATGGCATTGTCGTCTACACCCAGGACGATCCGACCTTCCCCGAGGCTATCGCCAGCCGCATCGACGACAGTGCGCTGGATATATCCCACCGGCTGAGGATCGAGATCGTGCCAACCCTGATTCGCTTCCAAGACGGACAGGAAATCGGCCGCACCTACGGTTGGGATCGCGCGGAGTGGGAGCGTATCAGCGGCTTCCAAGGGATCGGCGCCGACTTGCCGGATTTCCGCCCCGGCTGCGGCGCCAAGAATCAGGACCCCGGAGTCCTCGAGCAACTGAAAATCCGCTTCGGCGAAACCGGCCTTGTTGCCCGTCAGATCGAAATCGGCGACGACGAAGACGAATTCGAAGCCATGTTCGAACGCGGCTGGTCCGATGGATTGCCGGTCGTGCCGCCGACGCGGGAACGGGTCATGCGCATGCTCGCCGGTACCGTTCGCGATCCCAAGGACGTGCTGGGCCTGTGCCCGCCGAACCTGATCCCAGCGACGGTGGAGAAAATCGCCATCAACGCCGTTATGGCCGGCTGTAAGCCGGAATATTTGCCCGTCGTACTCGCCGCTATCGAAGCGGTGCTGGACCCCGCTTTCGCCATGCACGGGGTTTTGGCGACCACGATGTTCGTCGGCCCGGTCGTGGTGGTGAACGGCCCCATCCGCCGCCAAATCGGCATGAATGGACGCGGTAACGCGCTCGGCCAGGGCAATCGCGCTAACGCCACGATCGGGCGCGCGGTGCAACTGGTAGTCCGCAATGTCGGCGGCGGCCGCCCGCAGGAAGTCGATCGCGCGACCCTCGGCAACCCCGGCAAATACACCTATTGCTTCGCCGAGGACGAGGAAGGTTCCTGCTGGGAACCGCTGTCCACCGATTTCGGTATCCCGCGCGGCACTTCCGCCGTCACCGTGTTTGCCGGCTTCGGGCTGCAAGGCGTGGTGGATCAGAAATCCCGCACGCCGGAAAGCCTGACCCGGTCCATGGCCGGCTCGCTCAGGGCAATCCACAATCCCAAAACCTATCCGGCCTGCGACGCCATCCTGGTCGTCTGCCCGGAGCACGAGCGCACCTTCCGCCTCGCCGGTTGGAGCAAGCAGCGGGTATTGGACGAGCTACAGGCGCTGTGCTCCGTCCCAGCCGATCCACTGTTACGCGGCACCGACGGAATCGCGGAAGGCCTGCCGCCGATCATGGCCGGCAAAACCGCGCATAAATTCCGCCCCCACGGTCTGATGATCGTACGCGCGGGCGGCGGGGCCGGCATGTTCTCCGGCATTATCGGCGGTTGGTCCACGCCCGGCCCAACCGGGAGTCTACCTGTTTCAAGGGAGGTGAAAGCATGACGATCTTGCTCGACCCGACATCGGAGGCAAATCCGGCGTCGCGGGAACGATTGGTTCGGCCCAACGGGCTGGAAGGCCTGACGGTCGGGTTGCTGGATATTTCGAAACCGCGCGGGGACGTTTTCCTCGACCGCCTGGACGAGCGCCTATCCGGCATGGGCATCGCCGTGAAGCGCTACAAGAAACCGACCGTCGCCAAACCCGCGCCGCTGGCCGTGTACCAACAGATCGCGCTCGAAGCGAACGTCGTCATCGAAGGGCTGGCTGACTGAGGGTCCTGCACATCGTGCTGTACGCATGATCTGGCGGATCTAGAGTCCCGTGGCATCCCTTCCATCGGTGTCGCCACCACCGAGTTCGTCGACGCCGCCGCCGCACAATCCCGCGCGCTAGGCACCGACCCGGCCTACGTGTTCGTGCCCCACCCGGTGCAAGACCGCACGGATGAGGAACTGCGCAATATGGCCGACGATTATCTGGACGCTATTTTGGCGCAGTTGGTGAAACAAGCCTGAAACGAAACGGGCGGCACCCGAAAGTGCCGCCCCTATCGAGTGTAAAATTTTCCGACAAATCGCCGTTACGCGACTAAGCCCAGCGACGGCGCACCAGACCGAGACCCAGCAACCCAGCGCCCAACAGCGCCACACCCGCAGGTTCCGGGATGGCATCGGGCGCGTAAACCACGACATCCATGGTCGTCGTGGCCGTATCCAGCGCGGTATAACCGCCGCCGCCGATGTTGTTGTTGTTCAGCCAGAAGCTAATGGCATAAGTGTCGCCTGCCGTCGTCGCGAAAGACTGAGAGATCGCGTCGTAGGCATTCCAAGACGCATCGCCCCAAAACTGTCCGGTGCCACCAAGGCCCGTAAGACCGGAAAGGCCAGAAATGAAGCTAGCAGCAGTATGAACGCCAGCACCTGTGTCGGTCGGCGCGATCGAAGGGTCCTGCCAATACCGCCAGCCGGGCGCATCCGTGGTGCCCAGGGAGGCAACCGCAGCCTCGAAATCGCCATTGACCAGCAAGTTGCCGGTCGGATTGGTGATATCCATAACCGACGCGTTGTCGAAGGCGAAATATCCGGGATCGTTCCGGAACGCGAAAGTCACCGTGGAAGTCGTGCCGGTCGCGACAAACGTAATCGTATTGCCCGCACCGTACTGCGTATAGCCCGTTCCAACGGTGGAGCCCGAAAGATCGAGCACTGTGTCATACGCTTGGCCCGGAGGACCGACATTGACCTGCGCCTGTGCGTTCCCGGCAACAGCCATCGCAAAAGCCGCCCCGATGGCTGTTTTCCAAAAATGCCGCATTCTAAAACCCCTTTTTCCGAACCACTAAGCCGTCTTCTGTTCCGATCGCCCGAATGCAGGACGCCCCCATCGCTACGCAAACCTCGTGCCAAGCGCAAGTGCACTGACGATGCTCACTTTTATGCGAGCCCTTCACCCAACATGTAAAATTTTCCGACAACGGTATGCACTATCGCTGTCCCTCCCGAGCAAGCGCGGCCATTTGCCAGCGCATTTCATCGACCGATAGCGGGAAGCCGCCGCCCGGCCCAGAGGATAACGCCTCCCCCGGCGCCAAAAGGCCCAGAATCCCTTGCACCGCGCCACCCGCGCGCATGGTGAAACCGGCCTGCCAGACCAGACTCACCAATCCTTTGGCGCTACGCAGCGACGATGCGCGATCCACGATCGCCATCGGAACATCGGCCGCGACCGCAAGCAGGGCCGAGACCATCTGCGCCTCCCCCCGCCGCACCGCACCCAAAAGCGATTGCTCGGTCAGCAAGCCCGAGCGGGCCAGACGCCTTGCCTCGCCCAGCGCCATCTCGATCGTAACATCTTGCCGCACCGGCGGCGGTTTCAGCGCCAACCGCTCGGCGAGGTGCCGAGCCAGCGATCGATCCAAATCGGCACGTGCCGCCAGTGTTTCCAGCAGATGCGACGCAACGATATCCGATAAGGCCTGCGCGGCTCGGGGCGGCAGAATCGGACGACGCACAAGCGGCTCCTGCCACTCGGTGTGCTCGGCCGATGCCGCGACCAGCGCATCCAATGCCGCCTCCCTGATCTGCGCCGATGGATTGCCCAGCAGCGCATGAATCGCCGCAGCGTTGGCCGTAGCGGCGACCGCGTCGGACACACGCTCGTCGATCGCCGGACGGCGCGCCACGGCGACCACGGTGCCGGGGGACGGCGCCGCCGCCACCAGCGCCAACAAATCCTCGCTGGTCAACATGGGGGAGAACAGGATCACCGGCTCGGCCACCATCACCGCAGTGTCGCGTGCTAAGGCCAAAATCAAGGCCTTGGGTGCATCCGGAAGGTCCTTCACGGCGTCGGCGATCGCGCTGCGCACCCGCACCGCTTCATCCGTCACCAGGCGCGTCAATGTCTCCAACGCCTGCTCCCGCATGCGGGATTGAGCGGCATCCGGCAGGCCATGGGTCGCTCCAGCGAGTTGTGTCGCCAACAATATACGCACCCGCTCATCCGGATCGTCGGCGAGCAGGCGATCGGCATCCGGCGGCGCCGCCGGGTTCATCGCCAATGTCGCACGCACTGTGACCGACGCGTCGCTCGCCAATTCGCGCAGGCGCTCCGGCGCTGTTGCCGGGTTCGAGCCATGACGGACGCGGGTCGCCTCGTCGTCGAACACCGCGACGTTCATCGTTGGGCCTCCAACAGAGAAACCCGCCAATGGCCGCGCCCGTTTCGCTTGGCATCGTACATCGCCTCGTCCGCGCGGCGAATTAGTCCGTCGATATCCTCATCGGCCCGCATTGCGCGGGTCGCGATGCCGATCGACAGGGTGACGCGTGGTGGGACGCCCCCCGCAATTTCATCCAATGCGGTCGGAACGGCAGTGCGCAAAGCCTCGGCCCGTTCCGCCGCCGTCATGTGATCCGCCCCGCCAAGCCAAACAGCAAATTCGTCGCCGCCGAGGCGGGCAACGAGATCCGCAGGCCGGAAGATGTCGCGCAAAATAGCGGCGACACGCAGCAGCACTTTGTCCCCAGCCTCGTGCCCCAAACGATCGTTCACCGCTTTGAAGTGATCCAGATCGATAAACATAAGCGTGCTCGGCACGCCCTCCCGGTCGGCGCGCTCGGTGTGACGCAGAACCTCCTCGCGAAAGGCGCGGCGATTGAGCAAGCCGGTCAGCGGGTCGGTGCGGGCTTGGCGCATCATTTCGCGCTGAATCGCCTCATGCTCCAGCGCCATCCGAACGATCTTCCCGGCCGCTGCAATCAGTCGCACCTCGTCGGCATCCCAGGGGCGGGAGGTCGCCGAACGCCACGCCGCCAGTCCGGTTTGCTCGCCGAAGCGAGCCTGGCAGATATCGGTAAGCAGACGCCGCCCGTCCGCCGCCGCGCCCTGGCGGGGTACGTTGACCCGATGCGAAAAAAGGGCAGCGGCGGCCGGCAGAATCGCGTCTGCCCCCGAACCGGCGCGATGCGCGATAGACGGCGGCGCACCGTCCGCCGGCAGCAGAATTGCGGCGGTGCCCTCAGCCCCGAGCGCGCTGGCCAGCGCCTCCAGCGCCGACCGCAGCATTTTCGGGGCTAAAACCTCCTGCCCCATGCACGACAAGATATGATCGAGCGCAGCGCCCAGCCGCAGCGCACCGGCCATCTGCGCAGCGGGTGCATCCAGCGCCGTCACATCCATCCCAACCCCGCGCACGCCGGAGATCCCGCCGAGCGAATCGACAATGGGCTCGACCGAGAATGCGAGGCAGACAACCCCGCCGTCGCCGCGCCGCAACCATGCACGGCGTTGGCGCACCCGGACGGTGACACGGAACGGGTCGAAACCGGTACCGTCGCCGCCATCGGCCAGCAATAAGGACGCATCGCCGCCGACCATGGTCCCGGCGGACCAGCCAAGCGCGGGATCGGGATATATGAACGTCAGGCGCCCCTGGCGATCGGTTTCGAACGCCAGATCGGCCGCCAACCCGACGAAATCCCGCCAGCGCTGCCGGCTATCCATCAAAGCGCCGCGCAATCGTTCGGCGGCGGCGGGAAAAAACCCTGTTCCACGCTCCTGTATGTCGAGATCGGCCATATGTGCATTGCTCCTCTTCAGTAGCGCGCACAGTGACGGTGAAAGGTTAACGAATAGTTTCTAAGACCGAAGTTTTTCGGAATTTTTTGCGGCTGGACGGGTTAGACGCGATCGGGTTGAACTCTGCCCCCGTTCGCAGGAGTTTCCCCATGAACCGCCAACCGTCCCGCGTCCCCCCTGGTCGTCGCGCCGATTACCGCTATTTCCATGCGCAAAACACGCGGTGGATGGACAACGACGTGTTCCAACATGTGAACAACGTCAATTACTTCTCGTATTTCGACACTGCCGTCACCTACTATGAAATGACCGAGAAAGCGGTCGGTCTCTTCGAAGGCCCCACCCATTGCGTGGTTGCCGAGGTCGCCTGCCGCTACCACAGTTCCCTGGCATTCCCCGATCGGTTGATGGTCGGCCTCCGCGTCGCGACCATCGGACGGTCGTCAGTCCGCTACGAGGTCGCGGTGTTCCGCAACGATGAGGATATCGCGGCGGCCGAGGGCTACTTCGTGCACGTCTTCGTGGAACGCGGGTCGCAAAAACCGGTGCCGATTCCCGCCGAATCGCGAGCGATCTTGGAGAAAATCATGGTAGCGGCGTAGCGCCGGCCTACTGGTCCAAGCGCAGTATCCACTGTTGGGAATCCCGATCGTCGCAATCCGACATCAGCACGCGGCTGTAGCGATCGGCGTCCAAGACCAGTTGCAAGCAGCGGGTCGTGCCAGTAAATTTTGTCCGCATCTGCGATAGCCCGTCCGGTCCGACCATAGCGATCTGCCACATCTGCCCGGTGAAATTGCCGCAAGGCGCCATCACGACCTTGTTCTTCATCTCGTCGTTGACGATGTCGAGGCATTTATTGCCCCCGGTGAAAGTCGTGCGCAGCCGAACATAACCCTCCCGCAATTTGGCGAAGGGTTCCACGGTCCAATACTGGCCGGTGTATTTACCGCATTTGGCGGACGTCACCTTATTCTTGTCGGCATCGTTGACGATGTCGAGGCAGACGGTCGCGCCCGCCAAAGCCTCGATATGGTAGCGGATTTCGCCGGCTGCCCGCGCATCCGATCCGATCGTGGCCATTGCCGCCAACGACAAGGCGGCAGCAGCCCAAAATCCACGCACCACGCCATCCCCCTGTCAATCGCAACGACAGGAAAATCGCCTGTTGCCCCGCCGAGCGTCAAGACCCGGCGGGGTTCGGAATATTATCGGGCTTTGGAACGACGGCGCGCCACGCCGAGGGCGACGGCACCGACGCCAAACAAAGCAAGAGACGCGGGTTCGGGCACCTCGGCCGCTTGCTGTTCCGTGGTTTGATAGAACACGATGCTATCGGTCGCGCCGGCGCCGAATTGAATATAGGCATTCTGAACGTAACCGCCCAGGGTCGTGCTGTAGGTGGCCAACTGCCCGAAGGGGTTCGGCCCCAGCAAAGCGCCGCTAATCCAGCCTGTTCCGTTCGGCCCCACTGTGGTCAGTGAAAATCCGATACTATTGGCAACGCTGGCATCGGGAAAATAATTGACCGATTCTTTTGCCCCTGCTGCTGCCGCAACGATTTCCATGAACCCGGGCGCACTATTTGTCGCGGTCAAAGTGGCACTACCGCCGATCGAAATCGACGCGGACACCGAGCTATTCGCGACAAACGAAATCAATTGGTCGTTCGCAGCGGTGGTGCTGTAGGTGCCGCCCGCCGTATCGTAGCTGTAACCGATGGTAATCGATTGACCGGCGAGATTTCCGCCGCCGAAGTAGTTACCTGAATCCGTTCCGGACAACACTGTCGCGGTATAGGAACCGCCGATAACAACCGCGCCAGCCGGAGCCGACAACGCGGCCAGGACGACGAATGCAAAAAACGAACACTTCATGAGGACCTCCGGCCGAGGTACCTGCATGAACTAAGCCACATACGCAACAGATAGAAATCATTACATTTTCTTGGTGTCGTCCGCATCCATTATCGACGCCATGTAAAATTTCCCGACACCGCTTTAGACCGGCACTTCCCCTGCCACGATAATCCGCTGCATGAAGCGCCGCGCGCCTTCCGGATAATCGCCGTTCGCTTTATGCATTAAACAGCGATTGTCCCAAATGACGATATCGCCCTGATTCCATTTATGCCGATACGTGAATTCCGGCCGAGTTGCATGGTCCACCAATGCATCGATAAGCAAATGACCCGACTCGCGCGCCATCCCGATAATGTTGTCCATACGATTGCGACTGATATAAAGCGCTTTGCGGCCCGTCTCGGGATGGGTTCGCACCAACGGATGCGTCGACGGCGGGCGCTGGGCCAAAATGGCCGGGTCGATGGATCGCGTGCGCGCCAATCCCTGCCGCGCCGGCTTCATGGTATGCACCACTTGCAGCGTATCCAAATGACGCCGTTGCGCCTCGGGCAACGCCTCGTACGCGGTGTACATATTGGCGTATTGCGTGTCGCCACCGACATCCGGCACCACGATCCCATACAGCGCGGTCAAGGCACTGGGACGTGCCATGAACGTATCGTCGGAGTGCCAGTTTGCCCCTGCCACCAATCGCTTGCCGTCGCCCTTAAGGTCGCGGTCCTCGCTGGACAGTGTAGTGACTGCGGGAAACCCCTCGACATGGGGGATTTCCGGACGAATCTCCGGCACCCCGAACACCGACACTGCCGCCAGGAATTCGCTTGGCCCGATATGCTGGCCCCGAATGCACAGCATCTGGTGATCCCACAACGCTTGCCGCAATTCCGACGCTAGCGCCGATGACGGGGGCCGACGAAAATCCACGCCCTCGACAGCCATGGCCATGTGGCCGCCGAGGTTTGTGTATGTCAGCGCCATCGCCGTGTTCAGGCGCGCATCATGACGATATCGAACGTCGCTTCCTGGCTTCCGTCCGCGCGCGTCTTGGGATCCACCGTCAATGCATCGGCCCGAGCGGTGCTGTTCCGCCAAGCGTCGGAGGCGTTGTATTCGTCGCCCTCGAAATACATTTGGGTGACCAAGCGTTCGCTGCTGCTATCTACCTGGAAGTGAATATGCGCTGGGCGCCAGCGACCCGGCGTCACCTGATAGGCGCGCGGGCGAATGGTGGTCACTGCGTAACGTCCCTGGGCATCGGTATGCACGACCGCGAAGCCGTGGAACGCGGGATCCAATGGCTGGCTCGTGGTGTCGTTCGGATGTGCATAACGGCCGTGCGTGTTTGCCTGCCAGATTTCTACCCGAGCATTGACGATGGGCGCGCCGTCGTCGGTAAGAATACGGCCGGAAAGATGAAGCACGGTGCCCGCAGCCTTACCCCCGTTCGTGAGGTCGCCGTTCTCGATGGGCGTGTGCATGAACGGATAGAACGGCCCCAAGATTTGCGGCGGGGTACGGGGCAATGCTTCGACGTCGGCCATGATTGTTTCCTTCCGATAGGTTCGTTGCCCTATGATGGCCGGCATGCCGACCGATGCGCAATACCGCTTCCTGGAAACCAGCCGTGTGGGCCGTTTGGCGACCGCCGACGCCAAAGGCGTGCCGCATGCAGTACCGGTTTGCTATGCCGTAGAACGGATGTCCGCCTACATCACTGTGGACGAGAAGCCCAAGCGCACAGATATCCCGTTGAAACGCCTGCGCAACATCCTGGCAAATCCCTCCGTCGCGCTAACCGTGGACCGATGGGACGAAGATTGGTCTCGCCTCGCCTGGGTCATGCTGCGCGGCAAGGCGGATATTCTATACGACGGCCCGGAACACGATGCGGCGCAGACGCATTTGCGGAGGCGTTATCCGCAATACCGAACGATGGATATCGCCCCCCTGCCCGTCATCGCAATCCGTATCGAGCGCGTGCTGGCCTGGGGGGATTTATCGGATTAGCGCATTATTTCTCGATCGCGCCGCCGCCCGCGACCCAGTCTTTGAACCCGCCGAGATTGCGCACGTCCTTATACCCTAGTTCCAACAACGTCTTCCCCGCCAACGCGGCGCGATTGCCACCCGCACAGTACAGAACGATCGGTCGGTCGTACTGCATTTCTTTGCGATGCGTCGCCGAGCTGGGGCACGCTCGGGATTCGAGCGAGCCGCGCGGAATAGTAATAGCGCCCTTTGCCTTGCCGCTCGCCGCGACTTCTGTCCCATCGCGAATGTCCACGATCACAGCGTTCCCGTTCGCAACCAACTCGGCGGCCGCCGCCGGGGAGATTTTGGGAACCGCCGCGTGGGCCGCTTCCAGCATTTGTGTCAGTGTCGTCGCCATGGATGTCCTCCTTCGATGCGCGCCAAGCCTACCACCCGGCCCCGGTGGGTGCTACGGTCGGAGCAGCCGACATACCCCCCAGGGGATCATTAAGGGAGCAACCGCTATGACCGACCTGCCCAAGCACGTCGAAATCCACGAGGAAGGCCCACGCGAAGGCTTCCAAATCGAGCCCGGTCCGATCTCGA
Source organism: Rhodospirillales bacterium (assembly GCA_037139955.1). GTDB lineage: Bacteria > Pseudomonadota > Alphaproteobacteria > Acetobacterales > Acetobacteraceae > Rhodopila. The sequence continues at coordinate 22,503 of JBAXFK010000013.1, read as the reverse complement.
CCGCCGATAAAATCCGCCTGATCGAAGCGTTGGCAGAAACCGGCCTGCACCATGTTCAGGCCTGTTCGTTCGTGAACCCCCGCATCGTGCCCGGCTGGGCCGACGCCGAGGCCGTGGTCGCCGGCTTCAACGCCAAACCGGGCATCCACTACACAGGCCTTTATTTCAACGGCAACGGCATGGATCGTGCGTTGGCCTTCAAAGACAAGTTGACGATTACAGGATCGATCTCGCTGACAGCTTCGGTCGGCTTCACCAAAAAGAACCTGAACCGTACGCCGGAAGAAAATCTCGCCGCGATGCGCCGCCAGACCGAATTGCATCTGTCGCGCGGCATCCCGGTCAACCGTCTGGGTGTCATGGCCGCTTTCGGCTGCAACTATCAAGGCGATATTTCTCCCGCCACGGTCGTCGCGACGCTGGAAGACGGCATGAAAATCGCCGAAGAAACCGGCGCGAAGATCGACGTCTTCTCCTTGGCCGACACTATGGGCTGGGGCGCGCCGCACCGCATGGAGAAAGTGATCGGCGAAGTCCGCAATCGCTGGCCCGACATGAAAATCGCGCTGCATCTGCACGACACCCGCGGGCTGGCCGTTGCCAATGCTCATGCCGCGCTGAAAATGGGCGTCAGCCAGTTCGATTCCACCGTCGGCGGCTTGGGCGGCTGCCCCTTCGCCGGCCAGCCCAAGGCGGCAGGCAACATCTGCACCGAAGAATTGGTGCTGCTGTGCGAAGAAATGGGCATCGAAACCGGCGTCGATCTAGACAATCTGATCGAAGTCGGCCGCATGGCCGAGGAAATCGTCGGGCATCAATTACCGTCGGAATTGATTCACGCCGGCAGCCTGGACGCATTCCGACGTAACATCCACTAAGGATACAGAGCGATGAAACTCGGACGCCTCGGCGCCTGGTACGGAACCGACAAGCTCAGCGGTCCCGCGCAAATACGCGAATTCGTCGGCACGGTCGAGAAACGCGGCTACGACGTGTTGTGGTATCCCGAATCGCGCGGCAACGAATCCTTCTCCGTTGCCGGATTTATGCTGTCCTGCACAACGACTTTGAAAATCGGCAGCTCGATCGCATCGATCTATGCCCGCGATGCCTTCACCTCGCGGCGCGGCATGCTGACGCTGAACCAACTCTATGGAGATCGGTTCATCCTAGGTCTGGGTGTCAGCCATCCGCCTATGGTCGAAGGCTTGCGGGGCCACGTCTACGAAAAACCGATCCCGGCGATGCGCAACTACCTGAAAGGAATCGCCGCCAACGAAATCGGCGCGGCCGACTGGCCTGTCTGCGTCGCGGCACTCGGCCCGCTGATGATGAAACTCTCGGGCGAAATGACCCAGGGCGCCATCCCCTACAACACCAACCCTCGCCACACCGCCGAAGCCGCGAAAATCCTCGGCCCGAACAAGTGGTTGGCCATCGAGCAGAAAGTCACGCTGGAAACCGATCCCGCCAAGGCACGCGACCTCGGCCGGAGGGAATTGGCACGCTATCTGACGCTGGATAATTATCGCAACAACTTCCTGCGTATCGGATTTACCGAGGCCGATCTCGTGAACGGCGGGTCCAACGATTTCATCGATCAAATGTGCCTGTGGGGCACGGCCGAGCAGGTGAAAACGAAACTACGGGAGCATTTCGCGGCCGGAGCGACCCATGTCGCGATTCAGCCGGTGCACGACGATGGCGACATCGCCGCGCGCGACCGTATCCTGGCAGCTCTGGCCGACACTTAGAGTACGATCGAGTAAAGTTGGCCCGATCGTGCTCTAATTCTGTGTGTGAGAGCGTGATTCACACCTGAGTTTGCCGCCCTAAGCCGCTATAAACGGAAGCCGCGTTAGTCAGCGGCTTCCGCGTAAGCCTCCAAGGGAGCACAAGTACACACTAGGTTCCTGTCGCCGTAGACGTTGTCGACCCGCTTGACCGGTGGCCAATATTTCGAGGTCGCCACCCAAGGAAGCGGAAACGCCGCCTGTTGCCGGGTGTAGGCATGCGCCCATACGTCGGCCATCGTTTCCCGTGCCGTGTGCGGCGCGTGTTTCAGCGGATTGTCGGTCTTGTCGAACGTTCCTGCAGCGATGGCCGCAATTTCCTTACGGATGTGGATCATCGCCTCGCAAAACCGATCGATTTCCGACTTCGATTCGCTCTCGGTCGGTTCGATCATCAGCGTGCCGGCCACCGGCCAAGACATGGTCGGGGCATGATAGCCGTAATCCTGTAAGCGCTTGGCGATGTCTTCCACCTGCACTCCGGCCTCCGCCGCGAAACCGCGACAATCGATAATGCACTCGTGCGCCACCATACCGCTCGGCGCCGTATAAAGAATCGGGTAGCAATCGCGTAACCGCATAGCAATGTAGTTGGCATTGAGAATCGCAACTTCGGACGCACGCTTGAGACCGGTCGCCCCCATCATGCGGATATAGGCGTAGGAAATCGGCAAGATCAACGCGCTGCCGAAAGGTGCTGCCGATACGGGACCGATCCCAGTGGCCGGACCGGCATCGGGGCGTAACGGATGGTTCGGCAGAAATGGCACCAAATGCGCGGCCACACCGACCGGACCGACGCCGGGACCGCCGCCGCCATGCGGAATGCAAAACGTCTTATGCAGGTTCAGATGGCACACATCGGCACCGATCGACCCTGGGGAGGTCAGCCCGACTTGCGCGTTCATATTGGCGCCGTCCATGTAAACCTGCCCGCCGGCCGCATGCACCATCTGGCAAATATCGCGGATGGACGCTTCGAAGACGCCATGCGTCGACGGATACGTAATCATCAAGGCCGCGAGTCTTTCGGCATGGACTGCGATCTTGGCCTTGAGATCGCCAAGATCGACGTTGCCTTCTTTATCGCAGGCAACGACAACGACTTTCATGCCCGCCATCGCTGCACTCGCAGGATTCGTGCCGTGAGCGGACGATGGAATCAGACAGATATCGCGATGCGATTCGCCGCGCGACTCATGCCAAGCGCGAACGATCAACAAGCCGGCATATTCGCCCTGCGACCCGGCATTCGGCTGCAAGGACACACCTGCAAATCCGGTTGCCTCGCTCAACCAACTTTCCAACCGATGAATTAGTTCGACGAAGCCCTCGGTCTGCTCGGCCGGCGCAAAAGGGTGCAGATCGGCGAAACCCGGCCACGTCACCGGAATCATTTCGGCAGAGGCATTTAGTTTCATCGTACACGAGCCCAACGGGATCATGCTGCGATTCAGCGCGATATCCTTGTCTTCCAATCGTTTCAAATACCGCAGCATCTCGTGCTCGGCGCGGTACTGATTGAAAATTGCCTGTTCCAGGAATGGAGTCCGGCGTTCCAGCCCAGCGGGAATCCCACAAGCTGCCGTGGACAAATCGCCACCCAGCAGCGCCGCCAGTTGAAGCAGATCTTCGCGCGTGACGGTTTCATCGAGCGCGATTGCGACCGCGTTGCCCAAAACCCGCACATTGAAGCCGGCGGCCGCAAACGGGGCCGCATCGGTGTTTTCGACCACGATCGTATCGAAAAACGCAGCATGACGCAGTCGTGGACCTGCACATGCCGCCAATATCCGAGCCTGTAAGTTGATGCGTTGGGCGATTCGGCGGAGGCCATCGGGGCCGTGCCAGACGGCGTAGAAACTGGCAATCACCGCGAGCAGCACCTGCGCGGTGCATATGTTCGATGTCGCCTTTTCGCGACGGATATGTTGCTCGCGTGTTTGTAGCGCTAGACGCATCGCCGGATGCCCGTCTGCGTCCAAGGACACACCGACCAGCCGGCCAGGCATGTGACGTTTGAACGCGTCGCGGGTAGCGAAATACCCGGCGTGCGGGCCGCCGAAACCCATTGGCACACCGAACCGTTGCGCCGATCCAATGACGGCGTCGGCACCCATCTCACCAGGGGATTTCAACAAAGCCAGCGACAGCGGATCGGCCGCGACGATCGCCAGCGCCGCCATGGTATGGGCCGCCGCGATTTCGTCGGTCAGATCGCGCACTTCGCCGGTCGATCCGGGATATTGCAGCAGCACTGCGAACGGCTTCAACGCTGCGATAGCGCCGCTGTCGCCGGCCGCGAAATCCACGATCGTTACGCCAATCGGCTTCGCCCGCGTCGCCAAAACCGCTCGCGTCTGCGGATGCACGTCCGAAGCTACCGCGATCGTATCGGATTTGGATTTGCTGACACCATGTGCCATGGCCATCGCCTCGGCAGCGGCAGTTGCCTCATCCAACAGCGAGGCATTGGCGATTTCCATACCCGTAAGTTCGCAGATCATAGTCTGGTAATTCAGCAGCGCTTCCAGCCGCCCTTGCGCGATTTCCGCCTGATACGGGGTATAAGCCGTGTACCAACCCGGATTTTCCAGCACGTTCCGCAAAATCACCGGTGGGGTCACTGTGCCGTGATACCCCAACCCGATCAAAGATTTCTTGACGACATTGCGGTCCGCCAAACCACGCAATTCGGCCAGCACCCCGGCTTCGTCTATGGCCGGGGGCAATTGCATCGCCCGATTGGAGCGGATCGATTCCGGTACGGTCCGCGCCGCCACATCGTCCAGGCTAGCGGCACCGACGACACGCAGCATCGCGGCAATTTCGGTGTCGGACGGCCCGATATGGCGTCCGACAAATGCATCGGAGGCTTCGAGGACAGCGAGTTCCGCAAGTGCGTCCATCGTTACAATGTCTCCAGATATTCTTCGTAAGCTTCTTCGTCCATAAGCTCTTCGAAGGCGTCGACATCGTCGAGTTCCAATTTGAAGAACCAACCTTCGCCCTCGGCGTCGCTGTTCACGATGGCCGGATCTTCTACAACGGTTTCGTTGATTTCAACGACCGTTCCGGCGAGCGGCGCATAAATATCGGATGCTGCCTTGACGCTTTCGACGACCGCACAGGCTTCGTTCGCCGCGACTTCGCGGTCCATATCGGGCAATTCGATGTGTACGACATCGCCGAGTTGCTCTTGCGCATGATCGGTTATGCCGACAGTGGCGATGTCGCCATCCAGTACGACCCATTCATGGTCTTTGGTATAACGGACGTCGGATTTTTTCTTGGCCATGGAAATTGCTCCTAGCGGGCGTAACGGTGGGGAACGAAAGGCATGGGAACGACGGTAGCGGGCAAGGCTTTGCCGCGAACCGTCAGAGTTAAGGCGGTGCCGTCCTCGGCCATGCCGCGACGGACGTAGCCCATCGCAATCGGTGCATTCAAGGTCGGCGAGAACCCACCGGAGGTCACGATCCCGGCATCCTCCACTACAGTTCCTGCACGAGCCGGCGCGCGCCCGTCGGGTTTGATGCCGACCCGCAACCGCGATACGCCGTTATCCAACTGGTCGCGAATATTCGGTCCACCGGGAAAGTCCCAAGTCATTTTGCGGCGCTTGCCGATCGTCCAGGTCAGGCCAGCCTCGACCGGGGTGGTAGTCTCATCGATGTCGTTGCCATATAGGCAAAGACCGGCCTCCAATCGCAACGAATCGCGGGCACCCAGGCCTGCCGGCACCACCGCTTCGTGGGCCGCTAATCGATTCGCCAAGGCTTCCGCGTCGGCAGCGGGAACCGAGATTTCGTATCCGTCTTCGCCCGTATACCCCGACCGTGAAACCAAACATCGGATACCCGCCACTTCGATTTCGGCGACGCCCATGAACGTCAACGCCGAATCGACGATCCCCGCCGCCGCCGGGCCTTGCAGCGCCAACAGCGCGCGATCCGGTAACGGCCGCAGCGATACGCCAGCCGGCAATGCTGCCGCGATATGGGCGAAATCGACATCCTTACGGCTTGCGTTGACCACCAAAAACAGCCGCTCGTCGCCGAGATTGGCGACCATCAAATCGTCGATAATTCCGCCGGTATCGTTGGTCAGCAGTGTATATCGTTGCCGACCCGGCTTAAGACCCAGAATATCGCCGGGCACCAAGCGTTCCAACGCTTCGGCCGCACCTTGGCCTTCCAGCATCGCTTGTCCCATGTGCGAAACATCGAACAACGCCGCGCCCGCCCGACAATGCAAGTGCTCGGCTAACACCCCTCCGCGGCAACGCTCCGCAATCGAATCGGTGAAATCGTATTGCACCGGCATGGCGTATCCCGCGAAAGGCACCATGCGCGCGCCAAAGCCGCGATGCCATGCATCCAACGGGGTCGTTTTCAACGGAATGTCCAACCGGATTCTCCACGCACAAGGTCACCCACTGGCGACATGCCAATGGAAAGTGACCCCCCTCTGTCGCGGAACCTGAGAGATTCGGCGGTCTAACGCCTTACTCCGTCGGTGCAATGGCCTGAGCCATCGGCTTTCCAGAGGTCCCTGTTCCCCGCGCGGTCCCTGTTACCTGAGCGTTTCCGGGGGCCGGTTGCGCCTTCGGCGGCGGGGCGTGACCCGCTCTCTCCCGCGCCGGGTGGCTGGGACACCGCCACCATGCCGGAACCGGCTGCGCCTGGCAACCGCTTACACGATGGTCCACCCCTCGCCGCTCGGCGAACAGCGCATCGGCACCGCATTGCGTGTGCGCATATGCGCATCCAAGCCCATCGCCGCGCGAAGGACGCGAAAAACCGCGCCATGTGCAACGATCAACACATCCGCAGGACGTCCGAGCGCGCGATTCACGCCAGCCGTCGCACGATGACGCAATTGGGTAAAGGTTTCGCCGCCCTCGGGCGCAAATCCGCCATCGGTCCAATCGGTGAACCAGTTGCTGGTGGGCTGACCTTCTTGTACGCCCCAATTGACCTCTTGTAGATCGGGATCGAACGAAACCGGCAATCCCAAGGCTTCCGCAACAATCTCGGCGGTAACCCGAGCGCGGGAAAGCGGGGAAGCGACGATTGTTGCGATACCACGATGGAGTAATTGTTGCGCAGCCGCGCGCGCTTGCGCGATGCCGGTCGCATTCAACGGAATATCGATACTACCTTGCGACAGGCCCTGCGCATTCCAGTCGGTTTCGCCGTGGCGCAGGTACCAAAACGGTACCGGCACCAAAGGCTGAAACATCTAGACGCCTTCCTGCTGCATCGTCCGTTGCACGCTTGGGCGCGCTTTCATCCGTTCCAGGTGTGCAGCACAATTCGCCGGCAACGGAATGCCGACCCGACCGGCCCAGAACTCGACATAGAACAACGCGGAGTCGGCGATGGAGAATTTGCCGACCGCGTATTCCTTACCTTCCAGTGCGGCGTCCAGGCTCTCGAAACCTTTCAATACGATTTCCTTCCCACGCGCCTTCACCGCTTCTTCTTGCGCGGCATCGGGCGAGAAATTGCCCGGGCGGAAAATGCGGGTGAAGCCCTGCATGTGTACTGTGGACACGCAATAATCTACGATCTCCAAAGCGCGCGCCTGCAAATCGATATTGTCCGGCAGCAAATTGCTAAACGGGTTGGTACGCGCCAGCCAATACGCGATCGCCGGATATTCGGTCAGCAGCGAGCCATCGTCGCGCACCAGCGCCGGCACCTTGGATTTCGGATTGACCGACGCATATTCGGGCTTGTACTGCGCACCCTCGCGGAGGTTAATCGCCTCCAACTCGTAGGGTTTGCCGATTTCTTCGAGCAGCACATGAATGCCGATCGAACAAACGCCGGGGGCGTAATAAAGTTTCACGATTGTTCTCCTGATATACGAACCGATATTAGCAGCGGAGCGGCGTTACCGCCACGCCCCCACCGCCGGCCGGTCGAGCCCGAGGTTCTCCCTCAGTGTCGGCCCGGCATAATCTTTGTGGAAAATCCCGCGCCGCTGCAATTCGGGCACCACCAAGGAACTGAATTCCTCGTACGATCCCGGAACATGCGCCGCCGCGATGACGAAACCGTCGCAAGCGCGCGTCGACCACCATTCTTCTAGACCGTCCGCCACATCTTTTGGCGTCCCTACGAATCTGGGGTGATCGTGAAACGTTCCGCGCTGAGTGATATTGATAAAATCCCGAGGCGTCGGCAACCGGTTCCCCAACTCCCGCTTGATGCGGTCGCGCATACCTTGCACGCCGGTCCAGCTATCCAACTCCTCCTGGGTGAACGGTTCGTCGATCGGTTGCTTAGCAAAATCGAAATTCAACACTTCGGATAACAGCGCCAGACTGTCGATTTCTTTCGGCAGGCTGTCGATTAGGGCCACCTTGTCTTCGGCTTCGGAACGCGTCTCCGCCACGATGGGATAAACACCGGCGCAGACGAAGACTTTCTCGGGATCGCGGCCGGCATCGACCACCTTCGTCTTGAATGCGGCATAATCCCGCCGTGCCTGTTCTAGGCTGTGATAATTCACGAAGACGCATTCGGCCCAACGGGCGGCAAATGTCGTACCGCGGCCGGATTGACCGGCTTGGATGATCACCGGATGGCCCTGCGCCGACCTGGGGACCGTGAAAGGGCCGCGCGACTGAAAGAATTCTCCTTTATAGTCCAGGCGCTTCACTTTCTCGGGGTGGGCAAACAATCCTGTCGCCTTATCGGCAACGATCGCGCCGTCGTCCCAGGTGTCCCAGTGCCCCATAACCACTTCCATGAACTCATCGGCACGGTCGTAACGACGATCGTGCCCCTGGTGTGCATCGTGGCCCATATTCCGAGCCTCTCCGTCGTTCATAGACGTAACGACATTCCAGGCGGCGCGACCGTCGGTCATTAAATCCAGTGTCTGGAACACGCGTGCGGCGTGGAACGGCTCGTGATAGGTCGTGGTCAGCGTGGACCCCAAGCCCAAACGTTGCGTCGCCATTCCCATCACGGTCAGGATGGTAATCGGGTCCATCTTCACGACACGGATGCCATTGGCGACAACCTGGGCGTGGTCGCCGCCGAACAGATCGGGCATTGCCAACCGATCGTCGAAGAACCCCAAATGGAATTTCCCCATTTCCAACGCTCGGCCGATTCGGCGGTAATACTCGGCGCTAGTGAAATCCTGCGCCGCTTGCGGGTGGCGCCAAGAACCCACGAAATTGGTGCAATTCTGGGCTTGCAAGAAACCCACCAATGCCATTTGCCGCATGTTCGTCCGTTCCTTTATCCGTCGAACCGAATCTTAAGCCCTGATGCTTTCCTGTGGAAGGGCGACAGACGGCCGGTTATGGTGCCGTAAAGCGGGAGAGCCAGAGATGTTGACCCAAAGCGAAATCGACCAGCGCGTTTTCGACCTCTACGACGAGTATTGCCACGGGCAAATCGATCGCCGCGCCTTCCTAGCGCGGGCTGCGGCTGTCACCGTCGGCGGGATGGCGATGGCGATGGCATTGTTGCCGCGTTACGCGCAGGCTCAGACAATTTCGTTCACCGATGAGCGCATCAAAGCCAAATACGTGAATTACAAATCTCCCGGCGGGAATTCAGGCGAAATGCGCGGCTATTCGGTGCAGCCCAGCGGGGCCGGACCGTTCCCTTGCCTGCTGGTCCTCCACGAAAATCGCGGCCTCAACCCGTATATCGAGGATGTGGCCCGCCGCGCGGCGACCGAGGGATTTTTAGCCTTGGCACCGGACGGGCTGTTTCCGGTTGGCGGTTATCCCGGCAACGACGACGAAGGGCGGACCCTGCAATCCGGCCTGGATCAGGCCAAGCTTCGCACCGACATGCTCAACAGCGCGCATTTTCTCAAAGCCCATGCTGCATCGAATGGGAAGCTCGGCGTGACCGGATTCTGCTGGGGCGGCACCACGACCAATTACCTGGCCACCGCGTTGGGGCCCGATATGAAAGCAGGGGCACCGTACTACGGCGCGGCGGCCGATACGGCGGCGGTGCCGGCGATTAAGGCATCGATGCTGATCCATTACGCCGAAAACGACGAGCGTATCGATTCGTTGTGGCCCGCGTACGGCGCAGCGTTGAAAGCCGCCAACGTGCCGCACGAGATGCACATGTACGCCGGCACCCAGCACGGTTTCCACAACAACTCGACGCCCCGCTATCACGAGGCTTCGGCGAAGTTGTCGTGGGACCGGACTATCGCGTTCTTTAAGAAAACCCTGACCTAACCCCCTTCGACCGAAATCAGATCCCCGAACAACGTCCAGTGATCGCCCTCGAAACGGGCGAGTTGTTCGGATCGGATGGGATAGAAATTGGTCGGGCTGGTGTTGACCTTGATGCCGGGCAGCAGCAGCGGGATTTCTAGATTTTTGATATTCGCTGCTTGGCGCATGATATTTTCGCGCGACAGATCGTCGCCGCATTGTTTCAGCACCTGCACTAACGCATGGACGACGATGTAACTGGATACGTTCGAACCCTCCAACTGATTGGCCGTGGGGTTCCATTTATCCATGAACGCCTTCCATTCGATATAATCGGGGGACGTGGCCCAGCGCGGGTCGGTCACGTCCTTGGCGAACTGCGCGGTTATAATGCCTTGGCCGTTTTCGATCCCGGCGGGTCGCATGACCGCGCCGACGGACGCGGCGACGCTGACCAAATAATGGATCGGTTTCCAGCCGATTTCGGCAACTTTCTTAATCGCCTGCGCACCGAATTTCGGTGTCGTGATGTTCATGAACACGTTGGCGCCGCTGTTTTTCAGCTGCAAGATTTGCGAGTCGATCGTCGGATCGGTTACCTCGTAGGTAGCATCCGCAACCACGAGTTTTTCCCAGCCGGCCCCGAGTCCTTCACGGAAACCGCCGATGTAGTCGTTACCCATATCGTCGTTCTGCCGGAGGATCGCAATCTTCGGATCCTTGATGTTGGCAACGATGTGTTTGCCGAAGATTCTGCACTCGGTGTGGTAGTCGGGCTGCCAACCCATGGTCCAAGGGAAATTTTTCGGATCGCCCCATTTCGACGCGCCGGTCGCCAAAAACAAATGCGGCACCTTCTTCTGGTTCATGTATTTCTGGATGGCGGTGTTGGTCTGGGTGCCCAGCGGGTAGAACAAAAAGGCGACCTGATCGCGTTCCACCAACTGCCGCGCCAGTTCCATGGTTTTCGGCGGGCTATAACCGTCGTCCAAGGAAATGAAGTTGATCTTGCGGCCGTTGATCCCGCCGCCTTCGTTGATCATGCGGAAATAGGCGGCCTGATTGCGCCCAGCGACGCCGTAAGCCGACGCATTGCCGCTATAGGGCATGGTCTGACCGATTTTAATCTCGGTGTCGGTCACACCCGGAGCATATTTCTTCTGCGCGCGTGCTTGCCCGGCAATCGCCAAGGACGCTGCGGATAACAGGGCAGTTCTGCGTCGGATCATGTCTTTGTCTCCGTCTTAGGATTTCCGGCCGAGCCGGGAACGAATGGCGGCAAGGCCGCCGGCGATGCCGTTAGGCAGGAAAAACATCAGCAACAGCAGCAGCGTGCCGTAGATCGCCCAGGCCGGCACATCGTAGCGCAACGAGAACGTGTCTTTCATCCAATCGGATATCGACTGGGACGAATTCTGCACAAGCACGATGAACGCGCCGCCGATCATGCAGCCCGGCAACGATGCAATACCGCCCACCACCAAGCCCACGAGAAAAGAGATCGATAACTGCAAGGTAAAACTATCCGGCGCGACGTAAGCGATTGTGATGGCAGACAATGCGCCAGCCACCCCGGTAATCCCGGCGCTAATCCCGAACGTCGCCGTCTTATACAGCGCGGTGTCGATCCCCATCGTGCCGGCAGCCATAGCATGGTCCCGAATAGCCATCATCGCTCGGCCGCTGCGTCCTCGTAACATATTGAAGACGATCCAGAACAGCACCATTGCAACGGCGAGGCACAGATAATACAGCCACTGATCGGCAGTCAGCGGCAGGCCGAAGGGCGGATCGGGTTTGTCCAATAACAAGCCGCCCACCCCGCCTGTCCAGCCGGCGATGGATTTGTGTTTCAGCAGCTGCGGCACGGCGATAGCCAGGGTGAATGTGGCCAGTGCGAGGTAATGCCCTTCCAGCTTCAAGGCCGGAAAACCGAACAAAAAGCCGGCACCGAAACAGACGACGGCCGCGACCGGCAACGTGGCCCAATAGGGAATGCCACCGAAATTCATCAGGATCGCAGCGGTGTACGCACCGACTGCAAAGAACGCGCTGTGACCCAACGAGATTTGCCCGTTGAAGCCGATAAGCAAGTTCAGGCCCAGCACCGATATCGCATAGATCAGCATCGACTGACCCATGAACATATAATAATCGAAGCTGGGGCTTTCCCAGACCGACCCGATCAGCGGCAGCGCCGCCAGCCCGATCCAAAAGACCGAAGCAACCAAGCCGATCCCCGGCTTTGTCGCCCAACTACGAGCCAGCGCCGCCATTATACGCGCCTCACGATAACGCGGCCGAAGATGCCCGCAGGTTTCAACAGCAGCACGCCAACCACCATAATCAACGCGAAGCTCAGTTTCAGCTCGTTACCGATGATGTAGCTGCCGACAAGGTTCTCCAGCACGCCGACGATGAACCCGCCGGCCACCGCGCCCAGCGGGTTGGCAATACCGCCCACCAGCGCACCGGCGAAGCCGTAGACCAGAATGCCCGTCATCATGTTGGGATCGAGGAAGACGATCGGCGCCACCAGCATGCCGGCGATCGCCCCGATACCCGACGCCAACCCCCAGCCCAGCGCCAGCATCCAAGACACGCGCACGCCCATGAGCCGCGCCGATGTCGCGTTCTGCGCCGCCGCGCGCATGGCGAGGCCGAGGGTCGTATAACGAAAGAACACCGTCAGAATGGCCAACATCACCAAGGTGACCGCAACGACGCCGATCTGCTGCGCGCTGACCAACCCGTTACCGAAAATGTCGATACGCGGGAACGGGGACGGGAATTGCTTGATCGTGAAGCTCCAGATCATCCCCGCGAGCGCGTTGAAGATCGATAACAGGGCGATAAAACAGACGACCAATGCCAGGACGGGTGCGGTTTCCAGCGGTTTCAGGATCACCCGCTGAATAAGCAGCCCGCTGAAAAAAGCGACCAGGATGGTGGATCCGAAGGCTACCCAATAGGGCACCCCCGCGTCGATCATGGCCCAGGCGAGATAAGTGGCAAACATCGCCATCTCGCCTTGCGCGAAATTGATGTGGTCGGTGGACACGTAAATCATAACCAATCCGAGCGCGACGCAGGCGTAAATCGCACCGCTGGTCATGCCGGAGGCTATTTGCTGGACGAAAAATTCCATTTTTGCCCGCCCCTCAATAACCCAAATACGCTTTGCGCAGGGTCTCGTCGTCTTTCACGATCGCGGACGGGCCGGACATCACGACTTTGCCGGTTTCCAGCAAATAGACATGGTCCGCCAGTTCCAGCGCTAGCGCGGCGTTCTGCTCGACGATCAGCATGGACACCTTCTCGTCCTCGTTGATGCGTCGGAGAATGCGGAAGATTTCCTGCACGATGAGCGGCGCGAGGCCGAACGACGGTTCGTCCAGCAGCATCAACCGAGGTGCCAACATCAGCGCCCGAGCAACGGCGAGCATCTGCTGTTCGCCGCCGGAAAGGGTGCCGGCCTGTTGGTGGATACGTTCTTTTAAGCGAGGGAAATAGACAAAAACTTTCTCCATGTCGCGTTCGGCAGCCTTTCGATCCCGACGGATATGGAAAGCGAGGCGAAGGTTTTCCTCCACGGTCAGCGCGACGAAGGTGCCTCGCCCTTCCGGCACATGGGCGACACCCATGCGAACGATGTCCTCGGTGCTGCGGCGACCGATATCGGTGCCGTCCATGACGGTGGAGCCGGTGCGGCGCACCATGTTGCAAATGGCGCGCAGGCTAGTGGTTTTGCCGGCGCCATTGGCCCCCAGCAACGCCGTTACCCCACCCTGCGCAATCGTCAAATCCAGGTCGAACAGCGCTCTGCTCTGCCCGTACCAGGCGCTCAGGCCTTTGACTTCCAGGATCGACTCCATCAGCCCGCAGTCCCCAAATAGGCGCGGATCACCTCGGGGTGGCGTTTCACCTCGTCCGGGGTCCCCTCGGCGATTTTGCGGCCGAAATTGATGGTCACGACTTTGTCCGACACCGACATCACCAAGCTCATGTGGTGCTCCACCAGCAACACGGTCACGCCCTGCACGTCGCGGACACGACGGATCTGGGTTTCCAAGGTCTCGACTTCTTCGTGGTTCAACCCAGCCGCCGGCTCATCCAGCAACAGTAATTTCGGTTGCGCGGCCAATGCTCGCGCCAGTTCGACCCGTTTGCGAATGGGAAACGGCAGCCCGCCGGCCGGCCAATGCACGAACGCTTCCAGGTCCATGAACGCGATCAGTTCCATCGCCCGATCCCGCGCCGCGTTCTGCTCGGCAACCACCGACGGTAGGCGCAAGGCATTGGCCAGGAAACTGGATGCCGTCTGGCTATGCCGCCCGACCATGACGTTTTCCAGCACCGTCAGCTTGTCGAACAGCGCCACGTTCTGGAACGTGCGGCCGATGCCGATGTCGGGAATGCGGTGGCGCGGGGTGGCAAGGACGGATGCGCCCTCGAACAGGATTTCGCCCTCGGACGGCTGGTAGAGCCGGCTGAGGCAGTTGAACAATGTGGTCTTTCCGGCGCCGTTCGGGCCGATCAGCCCGGCGATCTGGCCCCGTTCGACGTCGAAACCGACATCGTCGAGCGCCACGACGCCGCCGAATCTAACCGATACGCCGCGCACACTGAGCAGCGGTGTCGCTTCCTTGTTCATCGCGCCGATTGCGCCTCCCTGTTGGCGTCGGCGGGATCGTTTGGCCGATCCTTCGCCCGCAGCGCGGACTGTGCGCAAGGCCGGCGACAGATGCAATGGGGGGCTTCGGTTAAGGCGCGTCGCATCGATTGTCTACGCGCACTGAAACGCTAGGTTGCGATCTACCGCACCGATGGCGACACCGGCAAAACAGCCAGTCCGGCAAGTTCTGGAAGTGCGAGGAGGAATTCGAAATCGACGGCGTAAAATTCCTGAATAAACGACACAATTCGCGGTACCGCGAGTAAATGCCCAAGATCCAGTGGCGATCGATTATAATGCGGCAACGGAATCGTCGAGACATTCAAATACGAGATGGCGCGATTCATGAACGCCCCGTCGGAGTCCATTGGGACGATCCGGCGCGGGATCACCCGATCGCCCAACATAATGAACCATATTTGCGGCGAAAAATGAATATAGGTCCAATCTGCGAGTATTTCGCGGATGTTCAACGAACGTTCGACAAATTTCGTAACGACAGCCTGTTGTTCTAAACTCGACAAATCTTCCAAATGCACATGGCGTTCGAATTTCTTGAAGTGCTCGGCTACAGCCGACAGGAACCGAGTGTAAGGATTTCGAACAAAAATAACGGAACGATAATCGCGTCCAGCTGCATCGAACAGCTTTGGGAAAAGCGCCGCTAATTCCCAAAGCCGGAGGTGGGTATGGTCGATATAATTACAGAAATACGGCGAATAGATCGGCCCCCAGAATGTCGCCTTATCGTCGTGATAGGGATGTAGCGCATTCCTAAAACTCGTACCTGCGCATTTCGGATTGTGGAAAAAAATAAACCGCTGGGCATGGGAGACAATCATCGGACACTCCTGCTCGCTACCGCAACATATAGACTCGCAACAGCCGCTTCGTCACCGATCGTCGCCGGCAGCCTCGAATTCGGTGTCGCGATGCACGTGAACCGACATCAAAATCCCAAAGCCCAGCATCACCGTCAGCATCGCCGAACCGCCATGGGAGATTAGCGGCAAGGGCACACCGCCGACCGGGATGGCGCCCATCACCATGGCGATGTTGACGAACACATACATAAAGAAATTCACCGAAATCCCCATCGCCACCAGCCGCCCGAACTGATTCCGACACCGGATCGCAATCAGCATGCCGCCCAGCACGATCAGGCTCAAAAGACCGATGGTGGCGACGGTACCGACCCAGCCGAATTCCTCGCCGATCATGGTGAAGATGAAATCCGTCTGCTTTTCCGGCAGAAAATCCAGATGCCCCTGCGTGCCTTGCAGGTAGCCCTTGCCCCACATGCCGCCCGATCCCAAGGCGATCTTCGATTGCAGGATGTTATAACCGGCGCCGAGGGGATCGCTCTCGGGATGCAGGAACGTATCGATACGCGCGCGCTGATAATCGTGCAGATGTTCGTAAGCGAATTTCGCGGCGAAGGGCACCGGCAGCGCCACCAGCACGAACTTCCACCAGCGGACCCCGGCGCCGAAGAAAACCGCACCGCCAACGATAGCAGCGATGACGGCGGTCCCGAGATTGGGTTCTTTCAGGATCAGACCCACCGGAACCAAGGTAGCGACGATCGGCGGGATCAGAAACAGCGGGTTGCCCATCCGCTCCCACGACGCTCTGTGGAACCAGGATGCCAGGGCCAGCACCAGTGCGATTTTCATCAATTCCGATGGCTGTAACTGTAAGCCGCCGATCTCGATCCACCGCTGCGCCCCTTTGCCGACATGGCCCATTCGCATCACCGCGATCAGCAGCCCGACGCCCACGGCATAAGCGACCCAGGACAGGCGTTGGATGGTGCGAATGTCGATCAATGCCACGCACAGCATCAACGTCAGCCCAATGCAAAACCGCACCAAATGCCGCCCGGCATAAGGCTCGGCCGATCCGCCGGCGGCACTATAAAGCGCAGTGTAGCCGACCGCCGCGAGGCCGCATAACAGCAGCACATAAAGCCAATTGATACGAAGGATTTTGCCGGTGAGGTCGAACGATGCCTCCCGCCACAGACGCCGTTCCATCATGGCTTGGCAGCCGCGAGTTTGGCGGCGGGCGGTTCCGTGCGATTGGCGGGATCGCGCAGCAGCACTTCGGTCATGATATCGCGCACCAGCGGCGCAGCGGCGGCGGCACCGGCGTTGCCGTGCTCGATCACCACAGCAATCGCATACCGAGGCGCATCGTAGGGCGCGAATGCAGTAAACAGCGCGTGCGGCCGGTACTCCCATGGCAGTTTGGCGCTATCGAATGTGCCGCTTTCGCGCATTTCGCGCGATACGCGGCGCACCTGGGCCGACCCGGTTTTGCCGGCCATCTGCACCTTCGGGTCGGCCAATTTGGCCAGCGGCGCCGTCCCGCCCTGCTCGTTCACCACCGCCCACATGCCTTCCCGTACCGCCCGCAGCGCTTTTTCCGGCATATCGAGGGCCGGCCAATCCTCGGGCAACGAACCCGGTTGCAGCACACCGGCCAAACTACGAGTCAGATGCGGCTGCACCTGCCGACCGCTGGCAAGCCGAGCGGTGTAGGTGGCCAATTGCAACGGTGTGACTTGCATGTAGCCCTGGCCGATGCCACTGACGATCGTGTCGCCGATGTTCCAAACTTTGCCCTGCGCCATGCGCCACTCGCGGGTCGGGATCAGCCCGGTGCGCTGGCCCGGAAGATCGAGTTCCAGTTCGGTCCCCAAGCCCAGCCGGTTCGCCATCGCCGCCACTTTATCGATGCCGGTGCGGCGCGCGACCTCGTAGAAGTAAACGTCGCAACTGTTCTTCAACCCGCTGCGCAGATCGACTCCGCCATGCCCTCCTTTGCGCCAGCAGTGGAACCGCGTGTCGCCGAGGTCCAGAAACCCCGGGCAATCCACCCGATCGTTGACCGTGATCGCCTTCGCTTCCAACCCCGCCAAAGCGACGGCCATTTTGAAGGTGGAACCCGGCGCGTACAGACCGGAAGTCGCCTTGTTGATCAGCGGCGTGCGCCGATCGCGGGTCCATTCCGCCCATTGTGCTTGCGATACGCCGGAGTTGAACAATGTCGGGTCGAAGCCGGGATTGGTCGCCATCGCCAGTACTTCGCCGTTGAGGCAGTCCATCACCACGGCGCTAGCGCTCTCGTCGCCCAACAAGCCGACCACCGCTTGCTGCAATCCGGCATCGATGCTCAAGCCGACATCGTCGCCCTGTACGCCTTCCTGCCGATCGAGTTCGCGGATCACCCGGCCGACGGCATTGACCTCCAACTGCACCGCGCCCGGCCGGCCGCGCAGCGACAGATCGTGGTATTTTTCCATCCCGGCGCGACCGATGCGCAGGCCGGGCAGCGCCAGCAACGGATCGTTGATCACATCGCCCTCGTTCGGTGGCGCCACGTAGCCGACGACATGCGCCAAATGCTCGCCATAGGCGTAGATGCGCGTGGTGCCGACGTCGACCAGAATCCCCGGCAGATCGGGCGCATTCACCTCGATGGCCGCCATATCCTGCCAACTGAGGAACTCCCGCACCATCACCGGGATGAACCGGCGCCGCTTGTGAATTTCGCGATCGATGCGGGTACGCTCGTATTCGGTCAGCGGCACGATGCGCGAGAACGCCTCCAGCGTCGCCTTCACATCCGTCGCCCGCTCGGAAATCAACAATGCGCGCCAATTGATACGGCTACCGGCGACGGGCTTGCCGAAACGGTCCAAAATACGGCCGCGCGGCGGCGCGATCATACGGGCGCTGATGCGGTTTTCGTTGGCCAGCGTGGCGTAACGCCCGCCCTCGACGACCTGCACCTCGTAAAGCTTGGCCGCGAGGCCGCCCAGCACCGCCGCCTGACCGCCCATCATCAGCAGTGCTCGGCGCGTAAAAACCCCGGTACGGCGGGTTTCCCGGCGCATCAGCCGGGATCGGCCGCAGCGACGGACCGATGCGCCCAAGCCAGCGGTATCGCCAGAACCGGATAGAGCGTCGCGGTCAGCACGGCCTGAAACAGGGCCAGTCCGATCGGAATCAGCCGCAACGTGAGCAACGCCACCAGCGCCCAGGACAAAAACGCCGCGCCCACTGCGACCGGCACGAAAGCCAGCCAACTCAAAGCGAAACCCTGCTGCACGAGGAAACGCCGCAAGCGCAGCGCGATCCCGTACGTCGATAGCAAGGTCAGGACGCCGACCCCCAGCGGCAAATAACCAAGTAGGTCGAGGAGAACGCCGATGGCAAAGACAGCAGGTGGCGGCATGGCCGCAGGGCGAAACAGCGACCAAAACCAGACACAGGCCAGGGTCACCGCCGGCAGCAGTACCGCCTGACCGGCGACGCCGAAGGGTGCCAGCGTCAACAGCATGGTCAACACCGTCGTTACGCTGGGAAACGCCGCACGCGCCGCATGGTCGAGCCAGCGGCCGATCGTCGGTTGCGGGCGAATACCGGGGTTGCGGTGGCGCACTGCCATCAATGCCGACCCGGCGTCGATCGGGTCGCTGCTTCCGGCGCGGTGACCCCGGTCAGCCCGTAATCGAAGATGCGCACGACCTCCAACCGCGTGAGCATCGCGAATGGCTCCACTTCCGGCGCGCCGGACCGGCCGTGCCGAACGGTGCCGACCGGCAAATTGGCCGGGAAGGCATTGGCCTCGGCGCTGGTGACGATCCGTTCGCCCTCCTGCGGCTGCACACCCTCGGGCCAGTACAGCAGCCGCGGTCGAGGTCCGTTGGTACCGACCAAAATCGCCCGCGCACGGGAGGTTTCCATGGTCACGGGAATACGGCTGTTAAGGTCGGTAATCAGCAGCACGCGAGCGGTGCGGGACCCAACCTCGGTCACACGGCCGATCAGGCCGCGCTCGTCCAGCGCGATCTGGCCCTTCCGCACGGCGTGGTTCGGCCCGACAGCGAGCAGCGCCGCGCGCGCATAGACGCCCCCGGCATCGGCCACGACCCGCGCGGTGACGAAGTTGGCGGTGGGATCGGGAATCCAATTCAGACTGGCCTTCAGCCGTGCGTTTTCCGCGTCGAGAGCCAACGCAATGGTTTGCCAGCGGCGGAGATATTCGTTTTCCTCCCGCAGCTTGGCGTTTTCCGCGCGCAGGTTCCAAAGCTGGCCCGCCTCCGTCACGGTATTGTTGATCGCCCCAAGCGGCTCGGACAACACCGCATAAATAGGCCCGAGCGCATCGTTCAGCGCCATCCGCGCCCGCTCGGCGAGAATGGTGTCGGCCTTGCCCAACAGCATAAGGCCGAACGCCCCTACCACCAGAACGGGGAGCGTAAGCTTCGACAGCGCTTGGCGCGCGGGGATGGAGAGGCGGATCATCGGTAACAGGTATAATAGCGGGAAGTGCGCGCATGTGCGACCGGGGAGTTTGGAACCTTAGAACGCGATCGCCCGAGGCGCGATCCGACATCCGACGCTTTGCAGTCGATCCAGTGGCTGGAAGCGACGACCGATTACAGAGCCAACGATCCTTGCCGTCTCGGCACCGCGCCGCCATCCGCCGTCGCCTTCGCATCGCCGTCCGCGAACCGCAGCCCCAAACGCGCCCCCGGCTTCACCCCCGCCGCGCTGGTGATCGGTGCCCCCGCGCGATCTGTCACCAGCACGTATCCGCGCCCGAGCACCGCCAGCGGCGACACCGATTCCAGACGCGCCGCCGTGCCATCGAGTCGTGCCCGTGCCTCTCGCAGGCTCGCGCGGACCGGGACATCCGTCAGCCTTCCAAGCACCCGGTTGGCACGGTTATGCACAACGCCAACGGATTGCCGCAGGCCGGCCCCCAGTCGCTGGCCGATAAGCTCCAATCCCGAACGCCGACTCGCCACCAAGCCCGGCAGCGCCAAGATCAGCCGCACGCCGCGATCCTGCACCCGTTCGCGCGCCGCCGCGATCGTCGCGGGCAGGTTGGGCAGGCGACGGACCGCCGCCGCCAGCGCAGTGCGCCGCCGTTCCACCAAATTGGGCAGCGCCAGAACCAGCCGCTCGGCACGATCGTCCAGACGCTGGCGTGCACCGCCCAGCAGGCCGGGCAGATCGGGAAGGCCGCGTTCGGCGCGGGAGAGACGCAGCCGGCAGTCCTGCGTTAGGCGGTTCAACGACCCAGCCAACCGCGCGGCCTTTTGCGCGATGTCGGCTTGCAGATCGGCCAGCGCGGGGATCGCCATCTCCGCCGCAGCGGTAGGGGTTGGGGCACGCCGGTCGGATACGAAATCGATTAGGGTGGTGTCGGTCTCGTGCCCAACTGCGGAAATCAGCGGGATGCGGCAGGCAGCGACGGCGCGCAACACACCTTCGTGGTTGAACGCCATCAGGTCTTCCAGGCTACCGCCGCCGCGCGCGACGATCAGCACATCCGGCCTCGGGACTTTTTCGCCCGGCGCGATCGCGTCGAACCCGGCGATGGCAGCAGCGATTTGCTCCGCCGCGCCGTCGCCCTGCACCGGCACCGACCACAGCAGAATCGACCGAGGGAACCGCCGCGCGATGGTGGTACGAATATCCTGGATAACCGCGCCGCGCTCGCTGCTAACCACCCCGATGACCCGAGGCAGCACCGGCAGCGGTTGCTTGCGGGCCGCGTCGAACAGCCCCTCGGCGGCGAGTCTCACCCGCAGCATTTCGATCCGAGCCAGCAGCGCGCCGGCACCGGCATATTCCATGCGCTCGACGATCAACTGGTAGGACGACCGCTCGCCATAGGACGAAATTTTGCCGGTGGCGATGATTTCGACCCCGTTCTCCGGCACCATACCGAGCCTCGGCACCGAAAATTTCCAGACCACACCGGCTATCTTCCCACCCTCATCCTTGAGGGAAAAATAAATGTGGCCGGACGGATAACGCTTGCACTCGGTGATTTCGCCGCGCACGCGGATACGGCCGAACTGGCTCTCCAGCGTGCGTTTCACCGCACCGGAAATCTCGGTGACCGTATATTCGGGTACATTTGAGACGGGTGCGTCCATACGCGCTAATCTATGCTACACGCCGGCCCCGGAACCAGAGGGGGTCTTTCGCATGCGGGTATTGGTCGTCGGATCGGGCGCTCGGGAACACGCTTTGTGCTGGGCGCTCGCCGCCAGCCCATTGTTGGAAAAACTGTGGTGCGCCCCCGGCAATCCCGGCATCTCGACGGTAGCCACGTGCGTGCCCATCGGCGTCATGGATTTCGAACCTTTGGTCGTCTTCGCCCAAGATAACGAGATCGATCTGGTCGTACCCGGCCCGGAAGCACCGCTGGTCGCCGGCTTAACCGACGCGATGGAAGCAGCGGGGATCCCCTGCTTCGGCCCATCGATGGCCGCCGCGCAGCTGGAGGGCAGCAAGACCTTCACCAAGGAAATCGCCGACGCCGCCGGCATTCCCACCGCCAAATGGGAGCGGTTCGAGGACGCCGAAGCCGCCCGTGCCTTCGTCCGCCATCGCGGTGCGCCGATCGTGGTGAAGGCCGACGGGTTGGCTGCCGGCAAAGGCGTGGTCGTCGCCACGACCGAGGACGAAGCTTTATCCGCCATCGACGCCATCATGGATGCGCGCATCTTCGGCGACTCCGGCGCCGCCGTCGTGATCGAGGAATGCCTGATGGGCGAAGAAGTCTCCTTGTTTGCCTTATGCGACGGTGAAACCGCGTTGTTGCTCGGCTCCGCGCAAGACCACAAACGAGTCGGCGACGGCGACACCGGACCGAATACGGGCGGAATGGGTTGTTACTCCCCCGTGCCGGCCTTCCCACCGAGCCTGGAGCACGCCGCGTTCGAACGCACGATCCGCCCCGCCCTAGCCGAAATGGCCCGGCGCGGCACGCCGTTTCGCGGTTTCCTGTTCGCCGGG
>JBAXFK010000012.1:0-33376 GCA_037139955.1 Rhodospirillales bacterium | reverse complement strand
GGGACGATCCACTTATAGGAACCGAAACGGTGCCCGAGCAAATCAGACCACCTCAGATCACCGCCGCGTGGACAACGGCCGGCAGGTTATGACGATTGCCGGGCTGGCCATGAACGCCCCGACCTCGGTTGATTGGTGCGGGTATTGGCAGCCGGCGCGGAAAGCCGCGTGACGCGGCTTCCCGGCCTATGCTATCGAAGTAGTGACGCGAGGGTTGCAGCCCGGCGCGTCGGAGAGATTGGCAACACCCAACCCGTGCAACGTGTGTACCACGGAATCGGAAAGGTTGCCACAATGTTAAAACAGCGCCCCGCCACATATCAGGCCGCTTTACCGACAGGTTTTCTTGCCGAAAATAAGCGATCCGGTATTAATGTGGGCGCCCCCGCTCAATTTTTTGATAAAAAACACATTACGGAGGCTGACATTGCGGCCTTCTTTTCTCAATTCTCCGAATATGATTCATTTGAGGTAAAAAAACTGTTCCGCATAGATGGCGATAAATTGGTGATCTTTGCAGCGGAAGTGGTTGTGAAACTGAATCTCCTTACATCTGGCGAGCAACAAGGAAAATCGACCTAGCCTCGTGTTCGCATTCGGACTCGCCCATACGAAGCGGAGGCGCGTTCACGGCCCGTGGGGATTTACATTGCGGTTGAGGTCCACGTACGTTTGACATTGTCATGCGCCCATATGGATCGCGTTCTATCGCGGTTTGACGTCCGCATATTTCACATGTCGCGATAGCCGTCGCCATAGCGTTGCCCCTTGATTACGAGGTGAACCGCCAAGGTAGCTGAACCGTCCCCGAGTCTCCTACCTCCCCGTCAGTTCCCACCAAACGTCTGGCGCGTCCAAAATCTTCCGCACCTTGCCACGGCTCGCCAGCCGAAACAGCGACACGCCCATGTTGTTCACGATGATGGCGCGAAGCGGTCGGTCAGTAAGGTCCATCCCTTTGGCCCGCATGACGTATTCGGCTTGCTTCAACGGTCCACCGGCATCGCGCAAGGCTTCCAGGCAATACCGGGGCCGTTCCCCGGTGCGGAAGTAGACCCCGCGCCACCAGGGCCGGATGGACGTGATGTGCTCCGGATCGGCTTCGGGATGGAACAGCCGCAGTGTCGCGTCCAAGTGCGCCAGCGTCTGCCGGTCCTTCACGATCTTGCGTTCGGCGGCTTCTATCTCCCCGGCGATGCGAGCGCGCTTGTCCCGCAATGCCGATATCGCGTAGGTGTATCTCATACCCGATATGGTATCGAATCCACCGGGGCCGTGCCGCTATCCTGTGGTGGCGGCTGCTGCATAATACCGTATCGGTCAATGGTTAAGTCAGTTGGTATAGCACCGGAAAACCGTCGATCGCGAATTCCGCGGTTTGGGCCAGTACGGCCCGGGCGCGGCTGCGTGTCATAGCGATGCATGACGGTTTCATATGACCCTTCCCAGCGGCGATCGACGCATTGGATGCTTAGGAGCAATAAATCGGACTAGCCATTTGCGGCAACGACGATCCGCGTGTCCGGCGGAAGCGGGAGCGGCCGGCCAATGAAATGTACGCCAGACCGGTGCCGAGGATGGCAAGCGAAGTCGGCTCCGGCGCCGATGAGGCCGTCACAGCGATCGCGGTTGTATCGAGCCGGCAGTGTGCGCCACAAATCCAGGCGGCGGCCGATAGCGTTTCTGTCGCCGGAAGAAGCTTCAGATCGACTGCGAAATTAAGGTAGAGATTGGCCGGGCCAGCCTGCGAAAAAAGGGTAGTCGGGCCATCGGACCCGGCGTAAATCCCACTGCCATTCCAAGTCCCGGTCTCCTGGCCATTACCACCACCGGATATCTTCGCGATCGTCACGTTCAGCGTGGCGACATTGCCAACTAGGTTGTATGTGACGGTGCCGTCGATCGAATCGTGATCCGTGTTCGTCCAATCCAACGTTCCCGAAATTGTGTATGTTGTCGGGATTGCTTTTGCATCGGTGACGAAGCCCCCAGACGCCAGCAAGGCCAAGCCCGCGATGGCAGCGACCGCGCGTTGCCGGATAAAAGTGACATTCATGGTCTGCTCCTGACATTGGAAAGCATTTTTGTTAACGCGTTTCGGTGGGAGCGCGCTCGCACCGACCTTGTCGGGTTCCCGGCTACCCGCCTTATTCGGCGTTGCCCCATTGGAAGCGCCGGCTCGCCGGCCGTCATCCGATCTGTGACGAACCGGCAAAATCCTGTGACGAACCGGCAGTCGGGGACAAATCCTCGCGATCAGTCGCGCGGTAGCAACGCCCGCAAACGCTCCTGTGCCGCGCGGCCGAGCGGCAGTGGGTCGGGGCGACCGGTCAGGTGCAGATGGGACAGACCGGCAGAATGTCGGCGCAGCGTGCGCACGGCGGCGAGCGCGACGATAAGGGTCCGGTCCAGGCGCGGGAATGCGGCTGCGGGCAATATCGCTTCCCACTCGTTCATGCCGCGGCGGATCAGGGCAGGGCGGGCGCCGTGCAGATGGAGTTTGGTATAGTTGCCCTCGGCCTCGATACTGATGAGCGCGCTCAACCGCACCATCCGCAGGCCGCCATTCTCGTGCAATGCCAGCATGTCGCCCACCGCCATCGGCTGCGGGGACCCGGGCCGGCGCTCGGTTGCGTGCCGGCGCAAGGGTTCCAGCGCTTTGGCCAGACGCTCGGTCGAGACCGGCTTCAGCAAATAATTCAGCGCGTTGACCTCGAAGGCCCGCAGCGCGTGCTCGCTGAACGCGGTGGCGAACACGATGTCGGGGGCGCCTTGCAAGCTTGGCAAAAGATCGAACCCGTCGGCATTGCCGAGCTGAATGTCGAGGAAGATCAGCGTGGGGCGAACGCGCGCGCATAGTGCGATGGCGGACGCCAGGTCGCCCGCCTCGCCCACGATATCGATCCAGGGATGCGCGGCCAGCAGGCGACGCATGCGCGCCCGGGCGGGCGGCTCATCGTCGATCAGCACGGTTCGGCTCGGGTCAGTCATCGCGGGGGCAGGGACAGGCGGATGGAAACCTCCCCGCCGCTCGTTTGGATCTCCAGGCAGTCCTGGCCGGGATAGAGCAAGGCCAGTCGCCGGCGCAGCGTCGTCAGGCCGTTGCCGCCGATATCGCCGTCGCGCCGTGGGTCGGGCCGGTCGAACCAGGTGCCGGAATTCGCGACTTCGATTGCCGCCCCTCCGTCCGGCGTCCGGACGACATGCAGGCGCAGGCGCAGCGGCTTGGCATCGGAGCGGTCGCCATATTGCAGGGCGTTTTCAGCCAGCGGGTGCAGGATGATGCCGGGCACGCGGATGTCCCGCGCCGCCGGGTCGATCCGGCAATCCAGCCGCAGCGAATCGGGGTAACGCGATTGCTCCACCGCCAGAAAGGCCAGGATGGCGTCGTATTCCTCGCCGAGCGGGACGAAGGGGGTGGTGCGATTGCGGAGGGAATAGCGGAAGTAGTCGCTGAGGTTATGCACGATCGACGCGGCACCGGCGGGGTTCGTATCCAGTTCCGCCAGAATGGTATTGAGGGCGTTGAACAGGAAATGTGGGGCCACCTGGGCCCGCAGCATCAGAATTTCCGCCTCGCGCGCCGCCCGTTCGGCCTGTTCCATGCCCTCCCGCCGGACGCGGGCCTGCGATTGATACGAACACCAGAAATAGAGCGTGCTCCAGAGATCGAAATAGACGCTGCGGAACAAGGTAGCGCCGCCGAACCGCAACAGCGGGCTGGTATCGAGTACGTAGTTATAGGGGAGGCCGAGGACATGAAAACCGTCCAGGATCGCGGTCAGGCACATGGCGGCGGCCAGGGAGGCCAGGAGGATGTGCAGGCCGATCGCGGGGACGGAGACGGTGCGCCGCAGCACGCGGTCGTAGTGCCAGCGCAGCAGGAAGGTCAGAGCGATGCCGAAACTGGGCGACAGGATCGCGAAAATAAGGGCTGCCCCGACCGAGTGCGTCACGGACGCGGTCACCGCGAACCCTGTAATCGCGCCGACAATGAAGGCGCCGATTTGCAGCGACCAAAACCAGGACAGGTCGCGCGCGGCCGGCCGACCGACGCGGGTCGGGGCAGACGCTGTGTTCAGACCTGCCATGCTTTTGGTCGATGCGGTCATTGATGACGATCCAGGTTGTCCTTCAAAACGGCGGCAGGATGCGCGTTGCATTTGGTGCGGTACCCTTACGTATTAGTCTGCTCCGGGTCACGCAGTTTCGAGCGGTTCCCGGTTGCCGATAGGCTGGCCTGCGCATAGGGTAGTTGACTGCGAACGCGAGGGGTCTCAGAAGGCCCCGCGCGCGCAGTCTTGGGATGCGAACCCAGGCCGGAGGAACAGGAGTCCGTCTTGCAGCCGACCGACATTCACGACCCCGACTACTTTCATAAGGTGGTCGATTGCCAATGGGCCTGCCCGGCACATACGCCGGTGCCGGAATACATTCGGTTGATCGCGGACGGGCGTTATGCCGACGCGTTCATGATCAACTGGAAATCCAATGTTTTTCCGGGGGTTCTCGGCCGCACGTGCGACCGTCCCTGCGAACCGGCCTGCCGTCGCGGACGGGTGGAGGACGAGCCCGTCGCGATCTGCCGGCTCAAGCGCGTGGCCGCCGATTTCAAGGGCGATGTGTCCGATCGTATGCCGCCGAAACCCACGACTCGCAATGGCAAGAAGATTGCCATCATCGGTGCCGGACCGGCTTCGATGACCGTGGCGCGCGATTTGGCGCCGCTGGGTTATCATTTGGTGGTGTTCGATTCGGAAAAGAAGGCCGGCGGCTTCATCCGTAGCCAGATACCGGCGTTCCGCTTGCCGGAGTCGGTGATCGACGAAGAAATCGGTTATATTACCGATCTCGGTCCGGAAATGCGGCTGGGGCAGCGGATCGACAGTCTCAAGGGTGTTTTAGACGAGGATTACGATGCGGTGTTCGTCGGCACCGGTGCCCCGCGCGGGCGCGATCTGCCGATTCCCGGCCGGCAGGAAGCGGCGGCCAACATCCATATCGGCATCGATTGGTTGTCGTCGGTGTCGTTCGGGCACATTTCCAAGATCGGCAAGCGGGTCATCGTCCTGGGCGGCGGTAACACCGCGATGGATTGCTGCCGTTCGGCGCGCCGTCTGGGCGGCGACGACGTCAAGGTGATCGTCCGCTCCGCTTTCGAGGAAATGAAGGCCTCCCCTTGGGAGAAGGAAGATGCGATCGGGGAAGACATCCCCATCCTGAACATGTTGGTGCCGATTGCGTTCATCCACGAAGGCGGCAAGTTGACGGGTATGACCTTCGACAAAGTGAAGGCCGAGTACGACGCGCGCGGCCGCCGCAATTTGGTGTCCACCGGGGAAGCGCCGGTGTTTCATCCCTGCGACGACGTGCTGGTCGCGGTCGGGCAGGAAAACGCGTTCCCTTGGATCGAGCGCGATATCGGGCTGACCTTCGACGATCGTTGGGACATGCCTATCGTCGATGAGAACACCTTCCAATCGACGCATAAGAAGGTATTTTTCGGCGGAGACGCGGCGTTCGGCCCGAAGAACATCATTTGGGCGGTGTCGCACGGCCATCAGGCGGCGATTTCCATCCATAAATTCTGCCAGGGCGAAGACGTTGGCGTTCGCCCGCCGCCGGGTGTCACCATCGTCAGCCAGAAGATGGGCATCCACGAGTGGAGCTACGACAACAATGTGTCGTTGGACCTCCGCTTCAAAGTGCCGCACCGCGACAAATTCGCCGCGCTGGCGGACATCAAGGCGGAAGTGGAACTCGGCTTCGATCTGAAGCTGGCGTTCAACGAAGCGCAGCGCTGTTTGAACTGCGACGTGCAGACCGTGTTCGACGACAAATTGTGCATCGAGTGCGATGCCTGCGTCGATATCTGCCCGGTGGACAGCATCAGCTTCACCAAAAACGGCGATGAGGCCGACCTGCGCATGCATCTGAGTGCGCCGGCCACCAACCTCACGCAGTCGATTTATGTGTCGCAGGACCTAAAGACCGGCCGTGTCATGGCGAAGGACGAAGACGTCTGCCTGCACTGCGGTTTGTGTGCCGAACGTTGCCCGACGGGCGCGTGGGACATGCAACGCTTCCTGATCGACGTAGCACAAGCGGAGAGCGCATGCTGCAAGTAGTAGAACGCGTGGAATCCCTCCAACGCGTAAACGATTTCGTCGTCAAGTTCGCCAATGTGAACGGATCCGGTTCGGCCAGCGCCAACGCGCTGTTTG
Organism: Rhodospirillales bacterium; assembly: GCA_037139955.1. GTDB lineage: Bacteria > Pseudomonadota > Alphaproteobacteria > Acetobacterales > Acetobacteraceae > Rhodopila. The sequence continues at coordinate 27,152 of JBAXFK010000012.1, read as the reverse complement.
CCAAATCGGTGCTGCGCATGGGCGTCACGGCGACTCCGCGCAACATCTTCCCTTCCAACATCCAGGGGCTGCCGACCTGGTACGAAGTGCGGATTTCCGAGGCCGGGTACATGGGCGCGCGCGGTGGCGGGCCCGACCTGATGGTCGCGATGAACCCGCAGACCTGGGACGGCGATATTAAGGGCATCGAGCCCGGCGGTTATTTATTCTACGACAACACCAAGCCGATGCCGGCGTCGAAGTTCCGCGACGACATCGTGGTGGTCGGCGTGCCGCTGACACGCATGACGAACGAGGCGTATTCCAACCCGCGCCAGCGTCAGTTGTTCAAGAACATCGTCGGTTTGGGCGCGCTTGCCGCGCTGCTGGATATCGACGTGCCCTGTATCGAACAATTGCTCGCCGAACAGTTCAAGGGCCGCGACAAGCTGATCGAGGCCAATGTGCAGGCGCTGCACATGGGGCTGGACTGGGTGAAGGCCAATCTCGGCGATCCCGTCGGGTTGAAACTGCGGAAAGCCGATTCGGTCGGCGATCGCATCTTCATCGACGGTAACAGTGCTGCGGCTTTGGGCGCGGTCTACGGCGGGGCGACGGTCTGCGCGTGGTATCCGATCACCCCGTCGTCTTCGGTCGCAGAGGCCTTCACCGCCTATTGCAATCGTATGCGGGTGGACAAAGCGACCGGCAAGAAGAACTACGCCATTGTCCAGGCCGAGGACGAATTGTCCTCGATCGGCATGGTCATCGGCGCGGCGTGGAACGGTGCGCGATCGTTCACCGCAACGTCCGGCCCTGGCGTGTCGCTGATGTCGGAATTCGTCGGTCTGGCCTATTTTGCCGAAATCCCCGCGGTTATCATGGACGTGCAGCGCTCTGGCCCGTCCACGGGCATGCCGACGCGCACGCAGCAGACCGATCTGACGATCTGCGCCTATGCGAGCCATGGCGACACCAAGCATGTATTGCTGATCCCGGAAGACCCGCACGAATGCTTCGATTTCGGCGCGCTGGCCTTCGATCTGGCCGATCGGTTGCAGACGCCGATCTTCGTGATGCTCGATCTTGAAATCGGCATGAACGAACGTCTGACCGCGCCGTTCGTCTGGGACGACAGCCGCAAGATGGATCGCGGCAAGGTCATGACCGCCGAACAGCTCGAAGCCGGGGCGAAATTCGGCCGCTATCTGGACGTCGACGGCGACGGCATTACATATCGCACCTATCCCGGCACCCATCCCACCAAGGGCGCCTTCTTCACCCGCGGCACGTCGAAAGACTCGATGGCACGCTATTCCGAAGAAGGCGCCGACTACCAGGAAAATATGGAGCGGCTGCTGAAGAAGCACCGCACCGCAGCGACCCTGGTGCCCAAGGCGATCGAGACGAAAGCCAAGCAAGCGACACAATACGGCGCGATCTATTTCGGCTCCACCAGCCCGGCGATGGCCGAAGCCGACGAACAATTGAATGCGCGCGGGGTTGCGCTGGATATGCTGCGCCTGCGTGCCTTCCCCTTCGGGCCTGAAGTCGAGGCGTTCATCGACGCGCACGAAACCGTCTTCGTGATCGAGCAAAATCGCGACGGCCAAATGCGCTCGATGTTGATCAACGAGCTTGAAATCAACCCGAAGAAGCTGGCCAAAGTGGTGCATTACGATGGCACCCCGATCACCGCCCGCTTCATCTCGGGCGCGATCGCCAAGCATCTGAACATTCAATAGGTGGTGTCATGACCTTCATTCCGAAGCCCAAGCTCCATCACCCCGACCTGCAAAAGAACGCGCTGGGCTATACCCGCCGCGATTACGAAGGGCCGGTGTCCACGTTGTGCGCCGGTTGCGGCCACGACAGCATCAGTGCCGCGATCGTGCGCGCCTGTTTCGAACTCGACATCGCGCCGCACCGCGTCGCCAAATTGTCGGGCATCGGCTGCTCGTCCAAGACGCCGACCTACTTCCTGGGCGCCTCGCACGGGTTCAACTCGGTGCATGGGCGGATGCCGTCCGTCGCGACCGGGGCGAACCTAGCGAACAAGGAACTGATCTATCTCGGCGTGTCCGGCGACGGCGATAGCGCGTCGATCGGTCTGGGCCAGTTTGCCCATGCCATGCGGCGCGGCGTCAATATGGTCTACATCGTCGAAAACAACGGCGTGTACGGCCTGACCAAAGGCCAGTTCTCGGCCACGTCCGACAAGGGTGCGAAATCCAAACGCGGCTTGATCAACGCCGATGAGCCGATCGATCTGGTCGGCATGGCCCTGCAACTCGGCGCCACCTTCGTTGCCCGCAGCTTCTCCGGCGACAAGGCCCAATTGGTGCCGCTGATCGAAGCTGCTTTGAAGCACCAAGGTGCCGCTTTCATCGACTGCGTGTCCCCCTGCGTGGCCTTCAACAACCATGAAGGGTCCACCAAATCGTTCGACTACGTGCGCGAACACAACGCCGCGCTCAACACGCTGGATTTCATCTCGGCCCGCTCGGAAATCACGGTCGATTACGCGCCCGGCACGCTGGAGATGGTGACGCAGCACGACGGCTCGATCCTGCAACTGCGCAAGCTGCACACGAGCTACGATGTGAACGATCGTGTGGCCGCGATGACCTACATGCAAGAGCGTGCGGCCGCCGGAGAAATCGTCACCGGCTTGCTGTATGTCGATCCGAATCCGCGCGACCACCATGCCCATCTCAACACCGTGGATCGCCCGTTGAACGAGTTATCCGACGACGTGCTGGTTCCCGGTGCTCGGGCGCTCGACCGGCTGAACGCCGGCCTGCGCTGAGCCGGCAACCCGCTATGGACGGGGTAAAAGTCTGCATGTTCGACCAGTACGGCACGCTGGTCGACATGCAAGGCGGCTTGATCGAGGTCGCCAAACCCTACCTCGCCGCCAAGGGCTGGACCGGCAACCCCAACGCTTTCGTCACGTGGTGGCGGCGGACGCACTACGAAAACTCCATGATCGATGCGCTGCTGCACAAGCAGCACATCCCATACCGGGACATCGGGCACCTGTCCGTCACCCAGGTCCTGAACCGCGCCGGCATCGCGCACACGCGGGCCGAGGTGGAGGCGCTGGTCGAATCCATCGTTCGCCTGAAGCCGTTCCCGGAAATCCCGGCCGCGCTGGATCGTCTGCGCACGAAATACAAGATTGCCGTGCTGTCGAACGGCGACCCCGACATGCTCGAAGCCGCCAAAGCGCATCACGGGTTGCAGTACGACGCCACAATCTCGGTCGCCGAGGCCAACGCCTTCAAGCCGCACGTCGCCACCTATACCAAGGCGGCGGAAATTTTGGGCCTGCGAATGGACGAAATCCTGTTCGTCGCCAATCACGAATTCGACTGCGTCGGCGCCAAAGCCGCCGGCATGCGCACCGCCTTCATCGACCGCCGCCAACGCCCCTTTGCGCAATGGCCCTACCAGCCGGACGTTATCGTGCGCGATATGACGGCGTTGGCCGATTTGTTGGTCTGACACGACCCTTCCCATCCCGCATCCGGATCGATATTATTCCGATCCAGGAGTGGACGCATGATCGACCGGCGGCGGAAAATCTTTCTATCCTACAACGCCGACCGAGCCGCACTCGTGCGCCAGGTCGCCGCCGACCTGGAACGCGCCGGCTTCGAAATCTGGATGGATATCGCCGACATCCCGCATAGCGCGCCTTGGCGCGCCAAAATCATGGAGGGATTGCGCACCTGTCATTGGGTGCTGCTGTTCCTGTCCCAAGGTTCTACCAAACCGACCTGTGTCTGCCACGACGAAATCGCGATGGTGCTGCACACACGCGGCCCGATTTTGACCCCGATCCTGGTAGACGACCTCGCCCCCGCAACCTTGCGGGAGGATATGACCGAACTTCAGTGGCTCAAACCGGCCGACTGGCAATCTTTCGTCGATTTGCCTGCTGCCAGCCCCGCTTATCGTTCCCTGCTGGATTCCATTGTGTCGGTCCTGAACGGCGAACAGGCCGCCACGTTGGCCGACAAGCTCGACCTGCTGCGCGCTTGGCTCCGCCCGATGGAGCAAGCCACCGAGGTTTCCAATCTCGTCGAAGGCTTCGTTGGCCGGGAGTGGCTGCGCGACATCGTCGACCAACGGGGCCGAGCGCCGGACAAACCGAAATTGATCTGGCTGGTCGGTGGGCCGGGCACCGGCAAAAGCGCCTTCGCCGCCTGGCTCGCGCTGCACGCACACGCCAACGTCGTCGGTATCAATCTTTGCCGCTTCTTCAATGCCGACCGCAATGTGCCCGCCAATGTGTTGCGCACCTTGGCCTTTCGCCTCGCTTTGCGAATATCGGAATACGGCGACGCCATTCTGCATAAATTCGCCGTGCACCGCGCCGGGCGGGACATCCGAGCGCAGGAATGGCCGCTCAGCGACGCCCAGTTGTTCCAGGACCTGTTCACCATCGTGCCGCCGGATACCCGAGGCCGCTGGCGCCAGAAACGGTTCCTGCTGGCCATCGACGGCTTGGAGGAGACGTTGCGCGACGGGCACAGCCCGCTGGCCGACCTGCTGGCGTCCAGTGCCGAGACCTTGCCGTCCTGGCTATGTCTGGTCGTCGCATGCCGCCCCAATACCCCGGTCGATCGCACGCTCGGCCAGTATTTGCCCGGTCGCCTGTGCCTGGATGTTCCGGCCGAGCACGACAGCGATCTTCGCGCCTTCGCGATGGGCTGGCTGCGTCCCGGCCGTTCGGACGCCGAGGCCGATGCCCAGATCGCCAAGGTGCTGGCCGCAGCACATGGCGCCTTCCTGTATCTGCGCGCCCTTCGCGATGCCGTCGAGAATGGGACGATGTGCTTGGACGACCCGCGCGGCCTGCCTTTGGGTCTGAGCGGCCTGTACGAACGTTGGTTCGCCTACGATTTTCCCAAGCCGGAGGATTACGAAACCTTCGTCCCACTGATCGAGATCGCCGCCGCCGCCCGCCAGCCTGTGCCCTTCCATTGGGTATGCCGCCTGCTCGGTTGGACCGACCGGAGGCAGGCCAACCGCCGGTTCGACCGCCTGACCAGCTTGCTGAAAGCCGGCCCCGCGACCATCGCCCCGTTCCACGAAAGCCTGCGCGACTGGCTGACCGGGTCCTTGCCAACCAACGCCGACGGTTCGGCCGCCCATGCCGGGCACGGGTTCGTGGTGGAATCGGATGCCGGTCGCCGCGTCCTGGCCGCTGGCCTTTGGGCCGGCCTGCAACAAGACCTCGACGCCGCCCCGAATGCCCGCCCCGATTTGTTCGTACTGACCGAACTGCCGGCCCATCTGGACAGTCTGCCGTCGGGTACGCTGACCGCTGTGTCCGTCTATGCGGCTTTGAGTCGCATCGACGCCAAACTGAAATATGAGACCGATCCGCTGCCGCTTTCGGATCGTCGGGCCCTTGTCGAACTTGCATGGCATTTGGCCGACCGCATCGATAGTGACCCTGCTCGGGCATGGGCCATGACCGGGCGCGGCGAAATTGCCGTGTCGTCCGGTGCCTTGCAGGCGGCGCTGTCGAACTTCCTTGCCTCGCTTGCGATCGCCGAGCGTCTTGCGGCTGCGGACCCCGGCAACGCGGACTGGCAGCGGGATTTGTCGGTTTCGCATAACCGGATCGGCGATGTGCAATCGGCGCAAGGCGACCTCGGCGCTGCGCTGTCGAGCTTCCTTGCCTCGCTTGCGATCCGGGAGCGTCTTGCGGCTGCGGACCCCGGCAACGCGGGCTGGCAGCGGGATTTGTCGGTTTCGCATAACAAGATCGGCGATGTGCAATCGGCGCAAGGCGACCTCGGCGCTGCGCTGTCGAGCTTCCTTGCCTCGCTTGCGATCCGGGAGCGTCTTGCGGCTGCGGACCCCGGCAACGCGGCCTGGCAGCGGAATTTGTCGGTTTCGCACGAGCGGATCGGCGATGTGCAATCGGCGCAAGGCGACCTCGGTGCTGCGCTGTCGCGCTTCCGTGCCTCGCTTGCGATCGCCGAGCGTCTTGCGGTTGCGGACCCCGGCAACGCGGGCTGGCAGCGGGATTTGGCGACCGGCCACGAACGCCTGGGCGTTATCCACATGCGGCAAGACAATCAGATCGAAGCGAAACAATCCTTCGTACGAGCGCTCGAAATCTACACCGGACTGACCGCACGCAATCCCAGCGACATCGCCTCGCTCGTCTCGTCCGTGGTCCCGCGCTTGGGCCTCGCGCGCCTCGACCCCGCCCATGCGCGAATGCACCTGACCCAGGCGCTGGCGATCCTGAAACCTCTGGCCGCTGCCAACCGCCTGGACGTCAAACGGCAAAGCTGGATTCCCGACATCGAGGCGAGACTGGCCGCGCTCGGGGGCTAGGCCGGCGAGCGCGGCGGGATACCGGCCGCCCTGGCCGTTTACGCAGAACCGCAGGCGTCCGAAGCCTGCCCCGGTCCGAGGCACGCCTTCGCCGGAATGTCGGTCGTCGCCGATGTGAAACGATCCCGGGGGCACCGTCCGATTTGCGTTCATCCGCGGTTCCGTCCTGTGCATCCCGCCAGATGGACGCACATGAACGCCGACGATGGCATCCAGCGCACCCCATATCCCGCATTCCGCCCCCATCGCGGGATTGGGAAACCGCCGCGTACCCTCTATAATGCCACGCGCCAAGAAAATCGATCGAGGAACATTCATGTCCGTCACCGTCCTCTACACCGACAAGATTTACGCCGACGACGCCGTGGAACGTCGCATCTACGGACCAGATGTCCGCGTCATCTTCCCCGCCAACCCCACTGCGGGCGTCGCCGACCTGTCCGATGAAGATTGTGCCGCCGCCGACGGGTTGATGACCTTGCGTCACCGCGTCACCGCCAAAGATTTTGCGCGTTTCCCGAAACTCCGCGCGGTCTGCCGCATGGGCGTGGGCTACGACAGCATCGATCGCATCGCCGCCAATGGGCGTCAGATCATGGTGCTGAACGTGCCTGACTACGGCACGACCGAGGTCGCCGACCACGCGATCGCCCTTGCGATGGCACTGCGACGCGGCTTGTTCCTGCATCTGGAGGCACAGCGCACCGATCCGCCGGCGCCGTGGAAATACATCGACGATCCCCTGGTGCGGCGCAGCAGCGTTCAGACCTTCGGCATCGTCGGCATGGGGCGCATCGCCACCGCCGTCGCTTTGCGCGCCAAGGCGCTCGGCTTCAAAGTCGTGTTTTACGATCCGTTGCTGCCGAACGGGGTGGAACTGGGCCTGGGTGTCGGCCGCGCCCCGACGCTGGAGGCGCTGCTGGAACAGACAGATCTTCTTTCCATTCACGTGCCGTTGACGCCGGATACCCGCAATATGATCGACGATCGCGCTTTGTCGCTGCTGCCCAAGGGGGCGGTGCTGGTGAATACGGCGCGCGGTCCGATCGTGGACATCGACGCGGTTGCCAAGCATTTGAAATCCGGCCACCTCGCGGGCGTCGGCCTGGACGTTGTGCCGGTCGAGCCGCCGGTCGAGCCGGTTCCCGAACTCCTGCGGGCCTTCCGAGCGCGGGAAGATTGGACGATCGGGCGGTTGATTATCACGCCGCATGCGGCTTTTTACTCGCCGCAGGCCTGGGACGATATCCGGTCGAAGTCCGCAGAAACCATGCGCGCGGCATTGTTGGGGCCGAAGCCGCAGAACGTGATCCCCGCCGACTCCTACTGATCGTCCTACTCCATCGTCGCTCGGTGTTCGGGGTCGATCGTGCCGATCCCGTCCAGCGGGGCGATCCGGCCGGAAAAGCTGTTGCCCGTCAGGATCGTCGGCGTCAGGGTGCTGTTGCGCACGAATGTGGTGAGATCGCGCAGCGTACTGACAAAACGGTTTTCCCGTACGACCAGCACGTTGGTCGGGTTGGTGACGCCTTCGATCCCGATCGAGATCGCTACGGCGGGGTTGCTGCTGTTGGCGCCTTTGCCCATCGTGTTGCCCTGCACCAGCAGGTTGCCGCCGTTCGGTATGTCGATCAGATAGCTCGACGTGCCGCTGTCGCCGTCGGCGATATCGTTGTCCGCGATCACCGTGGTTAAAGCGCGGGATTTGACGTGATGCGCGGTGCGTGTGTCCAGGAAGCGGCAGCGCTGGACGTCTAATAGCGCGATATGGGTGCCAGCGTAGACACCATGGGCACAGGCACCCTCGCAGGACCCGTTGCCGCGAAATGCGCTATCGTAAATGCGCACCCGGCTGGTTGGGCCGCCGCCCAGTAAGATACCGTTTTCGTTGTTCAGAAATCGGCTGTTCAGCACCGTGAGGTTGGCACCCTCGCCCAGGATGCCGGCGGCGGTATGGAACCGGCCGCGCGCGCCGGAAAAGGCGATGTTGCGGACGGTCACGCCATTGCCGACAACGACAAAGATGCCGCGCTCCAAGCAGACTTTGTCGGCGATGACGACGCCGGGGCCGCGCCCCTCGATGGTCAGGTTCGACGCCAGCCAAATCGCACAATCCTGGTAGAGGCCCGGCTCGATTACGATCTTGTCGCCATCGCGGGCGGCCGACGCGGCTTGGCTGGGGAGCGTGAATTGCGCCTTCGGTCCGACCGGCAAAATCCGGGCGCGTGCTGCGTTGCCGCTCAGCAATAGCAGCACCAGCGTTGCGAGAGCAAAAGCGACTGCGCTATGCCGGGTTGTCGCGAGCCTGTCGTCGGTCATGACATAGGCATCGTCCGAGGGGTCGCAGAAAGTCAAGATGTCCGCTTCCATCCCACCGCTGGTGGTGCATGTCTTCCCCACCTTCGCGGTGGGCGGGGCACAGGTACGTTTCGCCGCGATCGCAAACCATTTCGGCGCGGCCTTCCGCCATATCGTGGTCGCACTGGATGGCAATTTCGAATGCCGGGAACGGTTGCGACCCGACCTCGACGCCAAATTCCCCGCAGTCGACGCCCCCAAAGGATCGATGTTCGGCAATGCGAGGCGGTTCCGCCAGTTGCTGAAACAATGGCGGCCCGATGTGCTGGTGACCGGCAACTGGGGTGCGATCGAGTTCGCGATGGCCAATATTCCGCCAGTCGCCCGCCATATCCATGTCGTCGACGGCTTCGGGCCCGAGGAGCGCGCGACCCAAATCCCGCGCCGCATTTGGACCCGCCGGCTGGTGCTGGCGCGCAGCCCCGTGGTGCTGCCGTCGCGTAATCTGGTGCGAATCGCGACCGAAGTGTGGAAGCTCGATCCTCGGTTCGTGCATTACGTGCCGAACGGGATCGACCTCGGGCGGTTTGCGATAGCCGCTCGTTCGCCGCACGACGGCCCGCCGGTCATCGGCACTGTCGCCGCATTGCGCGCGGAAAAGAACCTCGCGCGCCTGATCCGTGCTTTTGCTCGGGTCGTCGCCGATACCCCGGCGCGCTTGACGATCGTCGGCGATGGGGAGGAGCGTGCGATGCTAGAGGCGTTGGTCGCCAGTCTGGGTGTCGGGCAGCACGTGACCTTCGCCGGGCACCGCAGCGACACGCCAGCGCTCTATGCCGGCTTCGATGTGTTCGCGCTGTCGTCGGACACCGAACAAATGCCGCTTTCGGTCATCGAGGCGATGGCAAGCGGTCTACCCGTCGCCTCGACCGATGTGGGCGATGTTCGCTCGATGGTGGCGCCTGACAACGACGCCTTCGTGGTGTCGCTGGACGACGATGCCATGGCCGACGCACTGACCGCGTTGCTGCGTGACAAGGCACGGCGCGATGTTCTCGGCGCTGCCAATCTGGACAAAGCGCGCCGCGATTTCGCCGAGGCCGCGATGTTCGAACGCTACCGCGCGCTGTGGATGGGTGAGGCCGGGTGATCCAGGTCGCCCTGTCGAGGGTTCGCGATTTTGCCGCTCTGGGGGAACGCTGGCGCGTGCTGGAGGACCGGTCGGACCTGTCCTTCTTTCAAAGCTGGACCTGGACCGGCTGCTTGGTCGAGGAACGCTTCCCCGATCCCATCCTCGCCACGGCAACGCAAGACGGTGAAACGGTCGGCCTCGCGTTGTTCAATCGCCGCCATGGTCTCGGTCGGGATGTGTTGTTTTTGGGGGAGACGGGGGCGGATCCATGGGACCGCCTCGCGATCGAACATAACGGCCCGCTGGTCGCGCGCGGATGCGACGATGCGACCGATGCGATCCTGCGCGCCGCGCTTGCCAAGGCCGATTTGGTCCTGAGTGGGATAGGTGTTCCGGATCGGGGGATTGCGCTGAAATCCCAGGCCGCACCCTTCGCCCTTCCCGACGCGGCTTATATGGAACGGCGCAGCGCCAATACCCGGCAGCAGATCCGCCGCTCCGACCGTGCATTTGGGGCGCTGGCGATTGCGCGGGCAGGAAACGAGGCCGAGGCGCATGCTTGGCTGGACGAGATGGCGGTGCTGCATCGGGCCACATGGATCGCGCGCGGCAAGCTCGGCAGCTTCGCCGATCCGTCGTTCGGCCGCTTTCACCATGAATTGGTCCGGCGCGGCATGGCGCGCGGGGAGATCGATCTGTGGCGCGTCGAGGCTGGCTCGCACACCGTTGGCATCCTCTATAATTTCCGCCTGCGCGGGCGCGTGTCCGCTTACCAAAGCGGTTTCGCCTACGATCCCGCCGACGCCCGCCGCAAGCCCGGCCTGTCCTGTCACCGACTGGCAATCGAAGCCTGCGCGCGCGACGGCGTCGCAATTTACGACTTCCTGGCCGGCGACGATCGCTACAAGCGTAGCCTCGCCGATGGGTCGGGTGCGATGCACTGGTTGCTCGCCGGTCCCTGCTGGTCGCCGCGGTTGCTGGCCCATCGCGGACGGCGCTTGGCGGCCAAGCTGCGGGATGCTCTGGTGGGGCGGCGATGAAGCTCTCCCTCGTTTCCACGACGTCGGCCTTGGCGTTGCTGATTTTCGGCGGCGGGCGGGTGTCTGCCGCGCCGGTCGCAGCGGTATCGGATTCGCTGTTGTTCGGCACCACCGAGCAGACGGATGTCGTGCGGGAGAGTCTGTCGTTGGGCGACGCGGCGACACCATTGATCGCGGGCGTGGTGCGCGCGCCCGGCGCGATATCCGACAAGCCGACGATTGCCGACCCGACAGCGCAATCGCCCAGTGCGACCTTCACCTACCGCCCGGCCGTGACGGTGCGCGGGGATGCCGGGGCCGTCGGATCGACCGCGCCTCGCAGCCGGCGCAATCCGGGCAATGTCAGCAACCTGAAAGGCACGATCGCCGCAGCGCAAGAAGGTATTTTCTCGGTTCCGGCGACCGAGATCTTGGTGAACGATTCACCGTCGCGCGCCTATAACTACATTTTCCGACCGACGTTGACATTGGGCGTGGTCGCGACACCGTTCGACCCTGCCCTGACCGTCGCGCGCCAGCCGATCGAGGCAAATCCCGGCCAGTCCGTCTTCATCGGTGTCCGTCCGCCGGTTCCGGTGGAGGATGTCGACGCTGCCGCCCGCAAGCTCGCGACCCTTAGCGCCACGGGATCCGCCACCCCGACGGTCGTTCTCGCGCAACCCAGGAAGCTCAATGCGCTCAGCGCGGAAAGCGCAGCAGCGTTGGGGTATCGGACGGATGCCGGTTTGGCGAGCACGATCGGATTCTCCACCCGTCTTGTCAGCCCGACCGCATTGTTGCGTGGGTCGGCAGCGACCTCGACACTCGGGTACACGTATGTGCTGCGGGCGCCCGTGCCGGCACCGTTTTGGGACGGGCGCGCTATCGAACAGGCCCGCTCGCCCACTCTATCGGTGAGCGTTGCCGCCCCCGAACGAGAGGCGGCGCTGCCGCTGCCCTGGCGGGATGAAGCGATACCCGTGTCGCTTAATACCGCCGGCCTTCCGCGTGTTCCCGATTCTTGGATTGCGTCGGCATTTCCCGTCGAAAGCTTCGCGATTGCCCGCGCCGGTCGTTCGCCGGAACTCGTGACGATCCCGATTGCGATCGCGGGTAATCCGATGGACGGGGAAAACGATATTCGATCCCTACTGTTTGCCGCCGAAACCGCCGAGTCCGCCGAAGAATACAGCCCTTTGTGGCTGGCGGCGCTGGGCGGGGCGCTCATTCTGCCGGCCGGCCTGGCGTTTTTAGGGTTTCGGATGATCCGGCGAGCGGCGCTACGCCGCTTGACCGGGGGTTGATCGCAGCCGACGCAGAAGACTGCCGATATCGTGCCGTAGCAGCGCCTGCAGTCCGGCGGGCCGCCAGGGGTTTATCAAAAGCAGTCCGATGCGTTGCCGACGTTCCGACACCCAATCCCGCTTATACGGATCGTCGCCGCGCCCGAAATCGATGGCCGAGATGTGTTCGTTGTCTAGCAAATGCCGCAGCATTGTCGCAGTCAGGACCGTGCCGGGGGAGTGTGCTTTGAACGCCTCGTCGTGCGCCAATTTCAGCACCGTGGCCTGCCCGTGCTCCACGATCCAGAATTGCACCGCGACCGGCTGGTCCGCCAGAGACCATACGCCCAAGCGGAGGATGCCCAGTCGCGCGGCGGCACAGATCGACGCTGCGTTGAAACGGGGGAAGTGTTCGGGTTCCTTCCAGCTTTTGGAGTAGACGGCTTCGAAAGCGGCGATCGCCGTGTTCAGTCCGTCCCGCCCATCGGTCAAACTGAACCGCGCATCCGCCAGCCGCTCGGCGCGGCGCAAACGGCGGCGGATCGTTTCCCGTAAGGCGCCAGGCCGGCGGGCAAGATAGCCGGTCCAGTCGAGGCCGGCGACGTCTTCGCGCCAATTGCCGAAATGGTCGAAGCGGCGCACTGCCAGCGCGGCGTCGTGCGCGCCCTGGATCAGCGCGGGCAGATGCGGCCATTCGGCGGGCAATGCGTCCAGGCGCGTCACAGGGTTGCGGCGACACGTGCGGGCGAAAGCAGCGCATACCGCCGCAGCGTCGCCAACGATGCTTGGGGTATAGATGCATGTATACGGCGTGGTGAAACTGTCGGCGCCGAGCATGGGGAAGACGCCGGTGGAGGAGCCGGCGCGGCAGACGATGAATGCCGGCTCAGTACCGGGAGGGGTCGCATCGGACAAGACCGCCCGCCACCATGCCTTGGTCGAGAAGAATGGGTCCGTCGCGCCGAACAGAGCGTCCGGCAGGCTTTCGGCCGACCGGACGACCTCGGTGCTAGCGGAACGCATACCAGACATTGCCGATCCATTCGTGCAACGCGTAATAGCTGACATTCCAGGTGGAAGCGCGGGGCACGAAATCGTCCAGGATTGCCCCGTCCCGTCGGTCGGGCGGGATCGGCGCGGGGATAATCGTTATGCCGGTACCGCGAAACGACAGGATCGCCCGCCGCATATGCCATGCATGGGTGACGACATAGACCGAGGAAATTCCCTCCTGCTTCAGGATTTCCGCACTGTAGATGGCGTTTTCCCATGTGGTATGGGACCGGCTCTCTCGCCAGCGGGTAGGCACGAGGAAGTCGTCGCGCAGGCTCTCGGCCATGATATTGGCGATCGGCGGCATGTCCGATTGTAGCGCCCCGCCGGAAATCAGCACCGGTAGACCGGTTTTGCGTTGCAGCCGAGCGGCGGTGGCTAGGCGTTCCATGGATAGGCGGCCGACGACGACGGGTGGGGCGGCGCTGGTGCGGCGGATTTCCGCGCCGAGCACCACGATCGCCGCCGGGGGCGGCGCGTTCGCCGAGATCGCCGGCATTTCTGCTTCCAAAGCGTCCAGCAACCGGTCGGCGCAGACCGGCATCCCCAGCAGGATCAGCCCGGCGATGGAAACGCCCACCATGACTCGGCGCGCGCGCAGGTGCCCGCGCGGCAGCAGCATGGCAACGAAGGCCAGGGTCACGAATCCGAACGGCGGGAGTGCCAGACTGACCAGAAGGGATTTGAGGAACACGCGCTGTCGTTAACGGCTACTTGCCATCCACGCCAGCACTTCCCGCAGCCCTTCGCGCAGTTGTACCGGATCGGCGGGATGCAGCGTCGCGCGCAGCCGGGTGGGGTCGCCGAGGGAATGACGGATTTCCCCGGCCCTCGGTGGCTGGAAACTGCGGTCGAGTCGGTTGCCCACGAGGCTGGCGATCAGATGCGCGAGGTCCAGCACCGAGGTCGCATTGCCGGTGCAGACGTTGAACACCGGCGCGTCGTTCGGTCGCAGCGCCATGCCGCCCAGCAAAGCGGCGACGACGTCCGATACATGCACGAAGTCGCGGGTCTGGCCGCCGTCGCCATAGATGGCGATGGGTGCGCCACGGCCGATCCGCTCGCAGAAGATGGAGATCACCCCAGTATAAGGCGACCGAGGGTCCTGGCGTGGCCCGTAGACGTTGAAGAAGCGGAATCCGACGGTGGGAATGCCGTGCACATGGCTGGCGACGCGGGCGTGCAACTCGCAACCGAGCTTATCGGCGCCATAGGCTGAGAGCGGGTTTCTATCTGTTTCCTCGGCGATCGGGATGGTCTTTGCGTCGCCGTATACGGCGGCGGAGGACGCGTAGACCATCGGGATTTTGCGGCCCTGCCGGCGTATGGCGTCGAAAAGTTCGATAGTACCGGACAGGTTGACGCGGTGGGTGCCGGTCCAATCGGTGACGCCACGCTCGACAGAGGCGATGGCGGCGAGGTGGAAGCAGCCGTCCACCCCCTCCATCGCTGCCCGAGCGGCGATGGGATCGGCGATGTCGCCGAGGATGAAATCGACCTCGGCCGGCAGATTTTCCCGATGTCCGGTGGACAGGTCGTCCAGCACCCGCACCGTGTCGCCGCGCCGGACCAGCGCGTCGCAAAGATGCGAGCCGATGAACTTGGCACCGCCGGTCACGAGGTAGGTGGTCACGGTCTAGCCGTTCGGCTGGAGGATTTGCCGTAGCACCGATCCATCGGATAGCCGATCGAAGCCCTCGTTGATTTGTTCCAGGGACAGAAAACCGCTGCGCAGCTTATGCACCGGCAGCTTGCCGCGTTGGTACAGCCCGAGGAAGCGGGGAATGTCGCGCTTCGGCACGCAACTGCCCATGTAGCTACCACGTATGGATTTCTCGTCTCCGACCAGTGCGCCGTGCAGGTAAGAGAAGCTGGCATTGCTGGCCGGCAATCCGGCGCTGACCACCATGCCGCCGCGCGCGGTAATGGCGTAGGCGGTGTTCATCGCCGGGATCGAGCCAGCGGTTTCCACCACGTAATCCAGCCCACCATTGGTGGCATCGAGGATCTCCCGCACCGAATCGGCGTTGCCGGCGAGGAAGCAATCGGTGGCGCCGAGTTCCTTTGCCAGCTTCAACTTCTCGGCGTTGGTATCCACCGCGACGATCCGTTCGGCGCCGGCGATCGCCGCACCCATCAGCGCGTTCATGCCCACGCCGCCGAGGCCCACGACCGCGACCTGCCCGCCGGGCGGCACTTGCGCCGTGTTCAGCACCGCGCCCACGCCGGTTAGAACGGCACATCCGAAGATTGTTGCGTCTTCCAGCGGGATGCTGTCGGGGATTTTAATCAGCGCGTTTTGCGACACCACGGCGTACTGGGCGAATACCGACAGGCCGCTGTAGTGGTAGATCGGCTCCCCGCCGCAAGACAGGCGATTGGCGCCGGAGATCAGCGTGCCGTTCGCACGGCTGGCGTTAGCGCCTTGGCACAAATTCGGCCGTCCGGCGTTGCAATAACGGCAATCGCCGCAACTGGTCACGAAGACGCTGATTACGTGGTCGCCGGGTTTCAGCCCGGTCACGCCCGGCCCGACTTCCTCGACAATGCCGGCAGCCTCGTGCCCTGGAATGGTCGGCAGCTTGCGCGGGCGTAAATTTTCGATGGTGGAAAGATCGGAATGGCAAAGGCCGGCGCCGATAATTTTATATAGGACTTCCCCGGGGCCGGGCGGATCGAGATCGACCTCTTCCACGGTCATCGGCATGGTCGAGGCATAGGGGCGCGGACGGCCCTGTTCCCGCAGCACGGCGGCTTTCATTTTCATGGATAGGTTCCTTGGTGGGGGGCGTACCCGCTCGCGGCAGAGGTTAACACGGAGTCTGGCGGCGGGCGAGACTGTTACATCGTCGGGATGCGGTGCGTGGGCGAGAAAATGTTACTGCACGCGGTAAATTCGAGAGGTCGAATTGACGGCCCGATCTTTTGAGTCTTGGCGCAATATCGCCGTTAACGTCGCGAAATCCGGCACGCTGCAACCGTCCGGGGCCTCGGCCATGCCATTGCGCATCAAGCCGTGGGCACGCAATTCCGCGCAATTGCCGACGCCGTCGAACATCCTGAAATTAGCGATGCGGCTTTTGCTCCAGAACATAACCGAGGCATAGCGCCACCCCGCACCGTCGGTGCGTTTCGTTTGCAGTGCGTAGAGCACGGTGTCGGCGGTCGCGTCGATTCGTTTCAATTGGAACAGCGTGTTATTCTGTTCGGCGAAATCGACCCCGGACAGCGCACGCAGGCGATAACCGTCGTCTTCTCGTATCAATACCGCTCGGCCGCGCTCGTGTTCGCCGGGCTCGGTGCTGCCGACCTGGATCAGTGTTGTCCCATCGGGCAGCGGAAAATCGGCACGATCCGGCGCGAACAGCGCCTTGTTGCTCACGAGGCAGCCAGCCAAAAGAAAGCAGGCCGCCAATGTCGCCAACACGCGGGCTATCGATCGGATCATCGCAGGTCTTTTCCAAACGTGACGATGGGCGTTGTTTACCGTATCTATAATTGCGATGCTAGTTTCCCGGTCTGTCGTCTAGGCGGCCAGGTCGGTGGCGACGATGAAGCGGCAGCCCAATGCCGCCAACTTATCCCGCATGTCGTCGATCGTTGTGCGCCCCGGTGCGGTGGGGATGCCGATGCCGCGACAGGCGTCCTCAATCAGAACGACATCGTAACCGAGACGCAGTGCGTCCTCGGCCGACCATCCGACGCAGAAATCGGTCGCGAGGCCAGCGAGGAAAATGCGCTGGAACCCGCGCTGCCGCAGCCAACCGTCCAGGCCGGTATGCGTCGTACGATCGTTCTCGAAAAACGCCGAGTAGCTGTCGAGATGCGGGCGGAAGCCTTTGCGGACCACGACCTCGATCCGGGTCTGGTCGATGGCGGCGTGGATCGCGGCGCTGGCGCTGCCAGCGATGCCGTGATCCGGCCACAAGGTTTGGCCACCGATCGCGTCGAACGGCAGTTTGCCGGGATGGCTGCTGGCGAAGGAGTAATGATCCGGCGGATGCCAGTCTTGGGTGGCAAAGGCATGCGCGAAACGCGGTAGCAGCCGGTTCGCCACCGGTACGACGGCGTTTCCGTCGGCCACCGGCAGCTCGCCCCCCGGCATGAAGGTGGGCTGAATATCGATCAGGCCGAGTATGTCGGTGTCGGATTGCATCGTGCTCTCCCGCAGTCGGAGCAAGATAGCACGACATTGCGCGGCGGCGAAAAATGACGGAACGTCCGCAGCAACAATCGGGGGAAGGTTCGATGCGGCTGATTTGGGCTGTAACGTTGTGCGCGTTGTTGGCGGGCGGGGCGCACGCGCAGAAGCGCGGCGGGACGCTGACCATGCCATTGATCGACACCCCGCCCAGCCCGTCGCTGCACGAGGAAGCCACCATCTCGGTCGTGGTGCCCTTCATGGGGCTTTACAACAACTTGATTGTTTACGATCGTCATAAGATGCAAAATCGGGACGAAACCATCGTACCCGACCTCGCCACAGAATGGTCCTGGGACGCCACCCGGACGAAATTGACGTTCAAACTGCGCGACGGCGTGAAATGGCACGACGGCAAGCCCTTCACCGCCGCCGACGTGAAATGTACCTGGGATATGGTGTCTGGACTGGCGCCGGGAAAAATCCGCAAAAGCCCGCGCCAGGAATGGTATGCTAATTTATCCGAGGTATCGGTCGACGGCGATTACGCGGTCACGTTCCATCTGAAACGACCGCAACCGTCCATGTTGGCGATGCTGGCGTCGGGATATTCCCCGGTTTATCCCTGCCATGTGCCGTCCGCGACCATGCGCACCAAACCCGTCGGCACCGGCCCATTCCGCTTCGTCGAATACAAAATGAACGAGATCGCTCGGCTCGAACGCAATCCCGATTATTGGAAAAAGGGCCTGCCGTACCTCGATAAAATCGAAGTGCCCATCGTTCCCAACCGCGCCACGCGTATGCTGGGGCTGGTGTCCGGGAAATACGATATCAGCTTCCCGACCGATGTTACCGTGCATCTGGTCGACGACCTGAAATTGCAAGCCCCGGCCGTGCAATGCAAGCTGCGGGCGATCGGCAGTTCCAACCTGATTATCAACCGCGAAGCCCCGCCCTTCGACAACGCCGATGTCCGGCAAGCCCTCGCGCTGACGCTGGATCGCCCGGCGTTCAACCGCATCATGAACGAAGGCGTGGACGGCATCGGAGCCTCGATGCTGCCGCAACCCGACGGTATCTGGGGCGCGCCGCCGGAGTTGTTAGCGACCTTCCCCGGCTATGGCGCCGATGTGCCGCAACGGCGGGAGAAAGCCCGCAGCCTGATGCGCAACGCCGGCTACGGGCCGGATAAGCGCCTGCCGATCAAGATTTTCACACGCAACATCTCTACTTTTCGCGATCCCGCGTTGATTCTATCGGACCATCTGAAGGAGATTTATATCGATGCCGAGTTGGATGTGGTGGAAACGCCGCAATTTTATAACCGTGTGTTCAAAAAAGATTATCAAGTCGGTATGAACGCGACGGGTTATTCCCTAGACGATCCGGATCAGGTGTTTTACGAAAATTACGGCTGCGGCAGCCTGCGAAACTACATGAACTACTGCAATCGCGAGGTGCAGGCGCTGATGGACGCGCAGTCGGCGGAACTCGATGTGGGAAAACGCAAGCTTCTCGTCTGGGAAATCGAACGGCGTTTGCTCGAAGACGTTGCTCGGCCCGTCACCTACCACGGCCAACAAGCCGGCTGCTGGCAGCCCTATGTGAAGAACTACGGGATCATGGTGAACAGCATCTATAATGGCTGGCGCTTCGAGGACGTGTGGTTGGATAAAGACGGCTAGATTTTTGGGCGCGACGGGTTAACGTCCAGACGCGCGCACCAACGGAGACCGATCCATGCCCGTCGACACCGACCTGGACGAATTCGCCCAACTGATCGATGCCGCCCAGCGGATTGTTGTCTTCACCGGCGCGGGCATCAGCACGGAATCCGGTATTCCCGATTTTCGCAGCCCCGGCGGTGCCTGGACGAAGATGAAGCCGATCGATTTTTCGGACTTCATGCGGTCCGACAGCGCCCGGCGGGAAACCTGGAAGCGGCGATTCGAGATGGAGGAAGCCTTCGTCAAAGCAACCCCGAACCGGGGCCATCGCGCAGTCGCGGAACTGATCCGCACCGGCAAGGCATCGGCCGTCATCACGCAGAATATCGACGGATTGCACCAAGACAGCGGCATTCCCGACGACAAAATCGTCGAGCTGCACGGCAATACGACCTATGCTCACTGCCTCGATTGCGGACAACGTTACGAGATCGGTGCATTGCGGGTGGATTTCGAGCAGGACCGGATCGTTCCGAGTTGCGCGTGCGGCGGCTGGGTGAAGACGGCCACCATTTCCTTCGGCCAATCGATGCCGCAGCGGGAGATGATGCTGGCGCAGAAAGAAACCCTGGCGGCGGATTTGTTCATCGTGATCGGGTCGTCGCTGGTGGTTTACCCCGCCGCCGGGTTCCCGGAACTGGCGAAGCGCAACGGGGCGGCGCTGGTCATTCTGAACCGGGATGAAACACCGTTGGATGGGATCGCCGATCTGGTTATCAATCGCGCGATCGGCGACACGCTGGGCGGTATCCTTGAAATAGATTGATCGCGATAACGATGCGTTAATCTACGCTGTCCATGTCGATGCCTACGCGGTACGCGCCAACCCGTTCGGCACCGCCAACGCCAGATGCGCTGCACTCCGTTTCGGTTTCCGTCGGCCGGTTGTCGATGGCGGTGAACGGCCGAACGGTTACACCTTCTCGAACACCGGCAGCGTCAGATCGTCGGTGGCCTTTTCGTAACCGACTTTCACCGGCAGCCCGACGCGCAAATCGGCGGCCGTAATGCCGCGCACTTGGGCGTTCATACGGACCCCTTCGTCCAAGTCCACCGTTACCAAAATATACGGCAGATCGCCCTTGAAACCTGGGTGAAAGGCATAATGAGTAATGGTCCAGCTATGCACCGTTCCGCGACCGGATGCCTCGATCCATTTCGCATTCATCGAATAGCACGCGTCGCACACCGGCCTCGGGTAGTGCCGCACTTTGCCGCAGTCGGCGCAGGCTTGAAGGCACAGGCGGTGTTCGCGCAGTCCCGTCCAGTAGGGTTGCGTGTCGGGGGTGGGGGAGGGGACGAGTTTATCGTAATCCACGCTTACGCCCTCCGCATGATGGCGACTGCACCGTCGCCCATGTCGCCGTAGCCGGTCACCAGTCCTAATTCCGCATTGGCAACCTGCGCCTGCGCTTCCCCGCGCAATTGACGGGTGAGTTCGACGATGTGGTTCATGCCGGCCATGTGCGCTTGCGACAGCAGCCCGCCATGGGTGTTGACGGGCATTTTTCCGCCCAATCGCAACGCTCCATTTTCGATGAAGCCGCCGCCTTCGCCTTTTTTGCAGAAGCCGAGGTCTTCGAGCTGGCACACTACGATGTAGGTGAAGCAATCGTAGACTTCCGCGACCTGGATATCGGCTGGCGTCACACCCGCCATCGCGAAAGCCTTCGGTGCTGCCTTGGCGAGGCCGAGCGTGGTCAGGTCGGGTCGTTGCGTGATGGCAGAGGGGGAGTCAGGGTGGCCCTCGGCCACGCCCATCACCACGATCGGGCGTTTGGCGAGGTCTTTAGCAATGTCCGGCGCGCTGATCACCACCGCTGCGCCGCCATCGCTTTCGAGCGAGCAATCCAACAACCGCAACGGATCGGAGATCATGCGGCTGGCTTGATGATCGTCGATCGTGATCGGGGTGCGCATCGTCGCGTTGGATTGCAGCGATGCGTGGTAGCGGGTGCTGACCGCGATTTCGGCCAATTGGCGGGATGTAGTGCCGAACATTTCCATGTGGCGCCGCGCCATGGGGGCATAGAGCTGCGCGGGGGCGATGGCGCCGAGCGGCATCTCGAACTCTCCGATTGTGCGGAATTGCGGCATTTGTTGCACCCGTGTGCCGATCCGCCCGCCGGAGTAGCCGGTACGGCCCAGCGAGATCAGAACATGCTTGCAGATGCCGGCGTCGATCACGGCCATCGCGGCCTGGATCGCGGCGACGCAGGACGCCCCGCCCATTGGCGTCGTGGCGGAAAAGCGGAGATCCTTAATACCGAAATTGGTAATGAAGTCCTCGGCCACCGCGCCATGACCGTAGGGTATCAGCCCGTCGATGTCCGAGGGTTTCAAGCCGGCATCGCGGATGGCGTTCAGCGATGCTTCCAACTGGAACGACAGCGCGGTGCGGTCGGTGCCGCGCAGGTAGGTCGTTTCGCCGACGCCGGTGACGGCGGCGCTCTCGCGCAGTGACATGGACTGGATTCCCCCGTTCGATCGGGGAAGTGTCCGTCAGCCGAAGTCGGTCGTCAATTCCGCACGCACGTTCTCGGGGACGATCGCCATGTGGCCGTAATTGCGGTGGTCGAACCCGATCGTAACCCCGGCGTCGGGGCGTGCGAATGCCGCAATCGTTTCGGCAGTAAAGGGGAAATGCACGAATTGCACCGACGACGCCTTACCGTCTTCGCGGGTGCGATCTTGATCGGCCTCGGCCACACAACGAATTGTTTCGCTACCGATCGTCAGGAAAGCGGTGTTTTCGATTCCGCCGAGGCCATCGAGGACGCGGGCGCGGCGGATGGGGTCGTCGATTTCGATCATGAAGGTGGCCGTGAGTTCCGATCCATTCGGGATCAGCGGATTATACGCCTCCAGCTCCCCCGGAATTTGCTCGGCGCCGCCTTTTTCGATGTAGACCATTTCCTGAATTTGGTGCCACATCGTGTCGTAAGACTCGAAATAGAAGGTGATGTAGGGTCCGACTTCGACGCGCCGATTGCGCTTTTTCGCGGTGATGTCGCGGCGAAATTGGGCGCGGTTTTTCGCGTATTCCGCAGCGGGGAGGATGTCGGACGCGGCAATGATGCGCTTGGGCATGAGGAATTCCTGCCGAAAGAGGGGGAGGTTGTTTAGCCGCTGTACCCATAGGCACGCGCGACCAGTTGAATCGGATGCGTGACCAATTCCGGTTTCGGGCCTTCCTTCCCGAGCGCATCGATGCCCTGGACGATATGCACGCCGGCGAGGGGGCATTCCGACATCACGAACCCCGCGCCATTTTGTTGCGCTTGATTGGCGACGGGTTTGCCGACTTTCATCGCGACCGGGAACCATTCTTCCTTGAACCCCCAGGACCCGCCGTGGCCCGAGCAGCGCTCGATCACTTTGACTTTCGAACCGGGGATCAGGCGCAGCATTTCCGCGCCTTTTTGTCCCATGTTCTGCGCGCGGGCATGGCACGCCATGTGCAATGAAAGCGTGCCGGGAACGGTGTCCATGCCCGGTGCGATGCCTTCTTTCTTGGCGATATCGACGATATATTCGCTGATATCGAAGGTCGCGCGGGACAGCAGTTTCACGTCCGGGTCTTCGGGCAGGATCAGCGGCCATTCCGCTTTCAGCATCAGCCCGCAAGACGGAACCAGGGCGATGATATCGTAACCCTTTTCTATCCACGGCTTCATTTCGGCCGACACTTTGCGGGCGTTGGCGGCGACCTCGTCGATGCGGCCTTGTTCCAGTAACGGCATGCCGCAACAACTGGGGTAGACCACGACGGTCTCAACGCCGTTACGTGCCAATACTTGCCGAGCGGCGACGCCGACATGGGGTTCGTTGAAATTGACGAAGCAGGTGGCGTACAGTACGGCTTTGCGGCCGTAGGCGGGCGCATCCTTGTTCACGACAGGGATATCGTGGCCGCGTTCGAAACTATGGCTCGCGTATTTCGGCAATTCCGCGTCTTTGTGCAGACCGGCGACGGACCGCAGCACGCGGCCGGCGGTCGCATTGCCGCGCTTCGTGGTCCAATTGGCAATGGGCGATACCAAAGTCGCCATCGCACCGTTGCGGTCGGTTTCAGCAAGTTGCTTGTCGGCGAAAGGAACCTTGCCTTGCCGATCTTCCATAGCGCGATACCGCAGCATCAAATGCGGGAAATCGAGGTTGAACGAATGCGGCGGCACGTACGGACATTTCGTCATGTAGCACATGTCGCACAGGGTGCAGGCATCGACGACGGATTTGAAATCTTTGCTATCGACGGTGTCGAGTTCTTCCGACGGAGCGGCATCGACCAGATCGAATAGGCGCGGGAAGGAATCGCACAGATTGAAGCAGCGGCGACAGCCGTGGCAAATGTCGAAAACCCGGCGCAATTCGGTTTCGATTTCGGCGGGATCGTAGAACGATTCATCCTGCCATGGAATCGGATGGCGGGTCGGTGCCTCTAAGCTGCCTTCTCTCATCGCGCGATGCTTTCATTACTTGATAGGAGAGGAAACCCCCTCCGCCCGCAAACGGGGGAGGGGGGCAACCGTTAGCCCAGCTCGTTCAGGGCTTTCTGGAATCGGCCAGCGTGCGAACGCTCGGCTTTCGCCAGAGTCTCGAACCAGCCGGCGATCTCGTCGAAGCCTTCTTCGCGGGCCGAGCGCGCCATGCCCGGGTACATGTCGGTGTACTCGTGCGTTTCGCCCGCCACGGCGGCGGCGAGGTTGTCGGACGTCGCGCCGATCGGTAGGCCGGTCGCCGGGTCGCCCGAGGCTTCCAGGTATTCCAGATGGCCGTGCGCATGCCCGGTTTCGCCTTCGGCGGTGGAGCGGAACACGGCGGCGACGTCGTTATAGCCTTCGACGTCGGCTTTCTGAGCGAAATAGAGGTAGCGACGGTTAGCCTGCGATTCGCCAGCGAACGCGGCTTTCAGATTCTCTTCGGTTTTGCTTCCCTTGAGCGCGGCCATGGTGGGTTCCTTTAAGCTTTCAGGACGATGGATCGGGAAGGCGCGTTACCCCTGCCTAAGCAGGCGGCCCCGCCTTGCCTCCCAACTCCCTCTACCTAGACCAATCGCCGCTTAAATTGAAGTTGTCGGGATCATGAATTTTTTCGATCATTTCCAGTGGGCCGAGCGATTGACCACCCACACGCTTGCAAAGCGGCCTGCATATGCAGCGGCGGCTCGGCTGTCGCGGATACCGGTGGATCCAACGGAAGATGGATGGCGCGGGACAAAAGATGGAGTTGCACGCGCTTCTCCTTCCCCACTTGAAGGGGAGAGGCGGGGAGGGGGGTATGCGGCTCGCTTCCCCCATAAACCGGATCGCCCAAAATCGGGCAGCCGAGCGCGGCGCAGTGTACCCGGATTTGATGCGTGCGGCCGGTGTGCGGGTGGAGTTCGAGCCACGACATCCCCCCTGAGCGGCCGAGCACTCGCCAATCGGTAACGGCGCGCTGGCCGGCGGGGTCGATAACCACCCGCCAGCCGGATTTCGCGTCGCGCCGCGCCAGTGGCGCGGTCACGGTGCCGCTGTCCTCGGATGGGCCGCCGGCCACGACCGCCCAGTAGGTTTTATGTGCGCGCCCCTCGGCGAAGGTCGCTTGTGCCGCGATCGACGCGGCCTTGCGTAGCGCGACGACCAGACAGCCGGCCGTATCGGCGTCCAGCCGATGCGCCAGCCATGGCCCATCCTTTCGGCGGCTTAGCGATGGGAACCAGTCCTCCACACTCGGTCCGCCCCGGGGGCCAGGATGCACCGGCAGGCCCGCAGGCTTGTCCAGCACCACAAAGCGTCGGTCATGGAAGAGAACCCGATCCATCAGTCCGGATCTCGTTCCTTCACCGACGCATAGCCGCTCCCGAATGCCGCGTCCCGTGCCTGGAAAGCGTGCTTTACCCCGTGTTCGCGCATCGTCGCCTTGAACGCCATTGCCTTGGGGGCGAGGTGCCCGCGTGCGTCGATCTCGGCGCCTATGCGCTGCAAGGTGCGCGCGCCCATCAGTTCCAACCCGAGATTGACCATGCGCTTGTTGGCCGACAATAAATGCGGATCGACCAGTCCCATGCGATCGGCCAGCCGCATAACCTCGGTTTCCAACTCGACGATGGGGTAAGATTTTAGCGCCAAGCCGATTTCGGCGCAGTCCTTGCCTGTCAGCGTGTCGCCCGTCAGCAGCAGCCGTTTCGCCCATTGCGGGCCACAGTGATATAGCCACATCGAACCCGGCGGCGTACCGAGATCGCGGACGGGCGGGAAGCCGATACGGGCATCGTCGGCGACGATAATCATGTCGCAGAACCATGCCAATTCGGTGCCGATCCCGATGCAAGTGCCGTGGACCTGGGCGATGACGGGCTTGTGCATGTCGAAAAGCTGGATACGCAGGCGTTGGCCTTGTTCCAACCGCCAGATATCGTCGTCGATTTCTTGTCGGCCGCGATAGTCTGGGCCACGGCCGGCGGAATATTCGTTCAGATCGGCCCCGGCACAGAAATGCGGGCCGGCCCCTTTAAGGATTACGCAATGCACGGGGTTGTATTCGTCGGCTTCCATCAGCGCCGCGTTCAACTCGCGCAATAACTTGCCCGACAGCGCGTTGCGGCGTTCCGGGCGATTCAAAGTAACGATAGCGGTGGTGCCGCGTACATCGTACGTAATGAGTTCGAAGTCCATGATTTTCCCTTTGCTTCAGGCAATTTGGAAGCGGGCGACCGCTACCGGCGGGCGGAAGACGAAGGCGATCGTCGCCGCACCCAAGCCGATGGCGCAGGACCCGATGTATAGCCAACCGTAGCCGCCGAGATGGTCGAAGATGTAACCGCCGGCCCAGGGGCCGATCGCCATGCCGATGGTGGACGTCATGACGACCGCGCCGAACACCGTGCCCATGATGCGGGCGCCGAAATATTCCCGCACCAGAATGGCATAGAGCGGCATGACCCCACCGTAGGACAGGCCGAAGACCATGGCGATGGAATAGAAAGCCTCGGGTGTGCGAACGAAATAGTAGACTTGGATCGACACCGCTTGCAGCAACAGACCGCCAACCAGTGTCGGTTTTGCCCCCAGCCGGTCGGCGAGCAAGCCGAACACGATGCGTCCGAACAATGACGCCACCCCCGCCGTGCCGAACACCGTGGCCGCCGTCATCGCCGGTACGCCGCAGTCGATCGCGTAGCTGATCATGTGGAAGATCGGTCCGGAATGGGCGACGCAACACGCGAAGAACGTGCCCGCGACGGCGGCGAATTGCGGGGTGCGCAGAGCCTGGGCGACGGTGAATCCTCGGTCGTCCGCGCCTAAGCCGGACCCGACACCGGGTTCGGCCGGCGCGCCGCGCACCAGCAACGAGGTCGGCAGCACCACAGCGTATGCCAGCAGGCCAAGGTCGAACATCGCTGTTCGCCAGTCCGATACTGTCATGATCGCCCGCGCCATGGGGCCGATCGCCATCGACCCCAGCCCCATGCCGGATGTGATCAGCGCCACCGCCAAGCTGCGATGCCGGGTGAACCAGCGGGACGCGATGGCCGTCAGCGGTGCGAAAAACGCCCCCGCCGCCAGCCCGCCGCAAATCCCCCACAGCAACTGAAACTGCCAGATCTGCGTCACTCGGCTCGCGGCTATCAAACCGCTGCCCAGCAGCAGGCCGCCGCAGAGCAATACCGAACGGGTGCCGAACCGGTCGGAGACGGCGCCCCAGAAGAAGGAGCCGAAGCCCATGAACAGGAAGGTGAGCACGGCCGCCGACGATACCTCGGTCCGCGACCAGCCCATGGCGATGGAGATCGGTTGCAGGAAGACGCCGAGCGACATGGCGGTGCCGAGGCCGATGCAGGTGATGACGAAGCCGGCGGCGACGACGATCCAGCCGTAGAAGATTTTCATGCTTGGCGTTCCTCTGCCGGGAGCCGGCTTGGCGAGAGGATATCGCGCGTCTCGGGGAATGTCGAAGCGGTCAACGGATTGCTTAGCTGTCGGTGCTATCGTGGCTTGACGGGCGCCGTTCGGTTTTTATGTTTTGCTGCGGATTTTTGGAGAGGGTTTATAAAAATACTCGGGCTTTCGAACTGTATTCGCGTGGCGCCGCCGTCGAAATCGAAGTAACGAAATCCTTCGGTCCCGCTCATGGATTTCGGTGCCACGAGGGTCGAAATAAAACGCATCC
>JBAXFK010000011.1:0-34613 GCA_037139955.1 Rhodospirillales bacterium | reverse complement strand
CCCTTGGACCGAAACCAGCGAGTTCGAATTATTCCAGAACGGGCTCGCCCAAATCGAACTCGCGGATAAACTCGGCTACGATTTCGCATGGGAAGTCGAACACCACTTCCTTGAGGAATATTCGCATTCCTCCGCGCCCGAGGTGTTCCTGGCGGCGGCATCGCAACGGACGAAAAACATCAGGCTGGGACACGGCATCGTCCAGCTAACGACCAACCAGCCGCACCGGGTGGCGGAGCGCGTTTCGACGTTGGACCAAATATCCGGCGGTCGCGTGGAATTGGGGCTGGGGGAGGGCGCCGGCCCAGCCGAATTGCACCCCTTTGGCGTGCGGGTGCGCGACAAGCGCGAACGGTGGGAGGAGGCCGTGCAGGCCATCCTGCCCATGTTCACCGAAGACAGTTGGGAATTTCACGGAAAATATCACGATTTTCCCGCTCGGAATGTCGTGCCGAAATCGTTTCAGAAGCCGCACCCGCCGCTTTGGGTCGCGTGTTCGAACATCCGCACCATCGGTGAGGCCGGGGAATGGGGTATGGGCGCACTCGGATTCAGTTTCGTTTCGCCCGATGCGGCGCGTGCTTGGGTGCATAAATATTACAATCGGTTCCTGCATGCTCCACGCCGTCTGGCCAGTTATGCCGACAATCCCAACGTCGCCATTGTCAACGGCTTTATGTGTGCCCCGACCGACGAGGAAGCGCTGGAAAAGGCCGCCGGCTGGACCTTCTTCATTTTCGCACTTGGCTATTACGGCCGTAAAGGCGTCGATGCGCCGGGTAAAGGCGATTTGTGGCGTGAATATCAGGATTGGCGCCACACCGATAAAGCCCAAGCGGCGTTACGCAACGGTTTGATCGGGTCGCCGGAAACTATTCGTAAACGCCTGAAACAGTTCGAAGCCGCGCACGTCGATCAAGTCATATTGCTGAACCAAGCAGGCAAGACCACGCATAAAGATATCTGCGAGAGCCTGGAACTGTTTGCGAAAGAAGTAATGCCGGAATTTCACGCCGGCCAGCCCGCCCAGGACGCATGGAAACAGGATGTTCTGGCCGG
The DNA here is from genome assembly GCA_037139955.1 of Rhodospirillales bacterium. Classification (GTDB taxonomy): domain Bacteria; phylum Pseudomonadota; class Alphaproteobacteria; order Acetobacterales; family Acetobacteraceae; genus Rhodopila. The sequence goes on along the minus strand of JBAXFK010000011.1, from coordinate 33,554 downwards.
TCGTATTGTGCTGGAAGATCTGGATACTGATCGATACGATCTCTATTCGCATCAGAACGAGGATATCGTTCGCCTGACACCGCAGCAGTTGAAAGAAATGATGGCCGCCAAGGAACGCTTGGCCGTGGCCGGGGAGTGAGTTCGATGGATCGCAAAATGGTGATGGTGGGCTTTCTACAAGCCCAAAATTGCACGAATTTGGTAAGCTCCTGGCGGCACCCGTTGTCCCGCGAAGATACCTGGAGCCCGGAATATTACGCCGATCTGGGACGAATTCTCGAAGAAGGAAAATTTCAAGTTGCATTTTTCGACGACCGTCTGGCGATGCCAGATCGTTTCGGAAACGACCATCGCCATACCGTCGAGCACGGCATTCGTTGCGTGAAGATGGATCCTGTGACCGTGATGATGGTCATGGGCATGGCGACGAAGCGCCTGGGGTTGGGTTCTACCCGCAGCACAACCTATTACGAACCGTTCGATGTCGCACGAACCTTCGCCACGATCGATTTGATGACGAACGGGCGGGCTGCCTGGAACGTCGTGACGTCGATGAACGACGGCGAAGCGCTGAACATGGGTAAACTGCTACATCCCGAACATGACAGTCGTTACGATCGAGCCGACGAGTTCATGGAAGTCGTGATGGGGCATTGGACATCCTGGGACGACGATGCCATCGTGCAGGATAAGAAAACCGGGCTATTCGCCCATGGCGACAGGGTGCGTCGCATCGATCACAAGGGCGAGCATTTCGAATCGCGCGGGCCGTTTACCGTGCCGCGGTCTAAACAAGGCCATCCGGTCGTCATTCAGGCCGGTCAAAGCGGCCGTGGCAAGAAATTCGCAGCGCGTTGGGGCGAGCTTCTTTTTGTTGGTAGCCCTCCCACATTGGATATTGGGCGTGCCAATTACGCAGCGATGAAAGCGGCGATCGCCGCTGAAGGCCGCAATCCCGACCATGTGGTGATCGCACCATCCGCCTATATCGTATGCGCAGAAACGAAAATGGAAGCGGAAGATAAATTGGCGTTGACCGAGAAATTGACCACCGATATCGATGCATTGTCGCTGTTGTCGGAAGCGATGAATTTCGATTTTGCATCGAAAGGGATAGACGAACCGTTCACCGACGACGAATTGGATAATATTTCCGGTACCCAATCGATGCGAGATCGTGTGCTGGCTGTGTCTGGCATTAAAAATCCGTCGCCGCGCGACTTCGTGAAATTCAGCTCGCGTGCCCGCCCCAACAAGCCGTTCGTAGGCGGCGCGAAGGAGGTGGCGGATGGGTTGGAAGAATGGTTCACCACCGGCGTTTGCGATGGCTTTGTGATTGCCGCGACGCATACGCCGGGAACCTATGCGGAATTCGTGAAATATGTGGTGCCGGAGCTGCAACGACGTGGCTTGTACCATAAGGATTACAGGGGCGAGACGCTGCGAGAAAACCTGGGCATCCCCATCCCGCGTATCGGCCGATAAAATAGGAGGAATCCATGCTTTACGAACTACGCACCTACACATTTCATCCGGGGAAGATTAACCAATACCTGGATATCGCCAAAAATATCGGCCGCCCTGCGCGCGGTCAAAATTATGGCGTAAATTGCGGCTATTGGACATCGGAATTCGGATCGCTGAATCAAATCTGGCACCTGTGGCAATACGAAAGCTTTTCCGAACGTGCTCGATTGCGTGACGAGTTGTCCAAGAACAAAGATTGGACAACGAAATATGTGCCGAATATTCGCCCGCTTATTCAGCGCCAGGATATTCGCTTGCTGAATGCGGTGAATGGCCCGAATACCCCAGAAAAGGAAGGCGGGTTCTACGAACTGCGGATGTACCGCTTCAACCCTGGCATGGCCGACCCCTGGGCGCAGCGGTACAAGGCGATCATGCCGGTGCGCGAAAAATACTCCAAAAATGTCGGGCTTTTCACAGGTGAAGCACCGCAACCGAACGAAGTGCTGCACATGTGGAACTATGAATCGGTGGCGCAGCGAGCCAAAGCGCGCGGCGATTTGTTCAAAGATCCGGAATGGTTGGATTTCATCGCCAAGGGGGCGGGTGCCATCGTCGAGATGAATAACGTCATGCTGTTGCCCACCGATTACAGCCCGATGAAATAGGGGACGACGATGAAACTCGGCTTATCGATCGGCTATTCTAAGGCGCATTTGGAAATTCCGGTGAAGCTGGTGCAACGCGCGGAAGAACTCGGTTACGATTCGGTTTGGACAGCGGAGGCGTACGGTTCCGATGCTGTAACACCTCTGGCGTTCCTGGCCGGGCAAACCAAGCGTATTAAACTGGCGACCGGGATCATGCAGATCGCAGCGCGTACTCCGGCCAATGCCGCGATGTGCGCGGGTACGGTCGATGCGATGGCTGGGGGAGGGCGTTTTATCGCCGGCCTGGGGGTTTCTGGCCCGCAAATCGTCGAGGGTTGGTATGGGGAGCCATGGGGAAAACCATATTACCGATTGAAAGATTACGTCGCGATCATGCGTAAAATCTTCAAGCGGGAGGAGCCGGTCACCCATGAAGGTCGCGAAATTTCGCTGCCATACCATGGCCCAGGGGAGGCCGGGGTCGGTAAGCCGCTGAAATCCATTCTGCATATGAATCCGTCGATTCCGATCTATTTGGCGACTGGTAATGAATCGACCGTCAAACTAACGGCTGAAATTGCCGATGGATGGTGCCCGATGGGCTTCGTTCCGGGTGCGATGGAAGAATATCGACCTTGGTTAGAGGAAGGATTTCGGCGGGCCGGCAACGGTAAGACGATGGTCGATTTCGAAATTCAGGCCTCGGTACATGTCGAAGTTTCAGACGATGTGAAATCGGCGCTGGCGCGTTTGAAGCCCGAAGTTGCACTCTATGTCGGCGGAATGGGACACAAGGATAAGAATTTTCACAAGGATCAAATGGTCCGGCGCGGATTCGGCGAAGCGGCGGATCGTATCCAAGAACTATACCTCGCACACCGAAAAGAAGAGGCGATCGCCGCAGTGCCCGACGAATGGGTGGACCTGAAATCGCTAGTCGGCCCGCCTGCCCGCATTAAAGAGCGTTTCCGGGCTTGGGAAGGCACTGGAGCCACGGGTATGACAGTGCGATCGCGGGACCCTGCTGCCATCGACGTTATGGCCGAAGCAGCCCGTCTGAATAGATAATAACGAAGGAAACCGAAAATGCGTTTCGCAGGAAAAATCGCACTTATCACCGCCTCCGCCAACGGAATCGGCCGAGCGACAGCCGGTATCATGGCTCGGGAAGGTGCGACTGTTATATGTGTCGATAATCATGCGGAACGGCTGGATGCTGCCGTAGACGCAATGATTAAGGAAGGCGGCAATGTGCATCCCCGTCTTTGCGATGCTATGCATGAGTCGCAGGTGGATGCGACCGTTGCAGAAGTCGAGCGGACGTTCGGGCGGATCGATATTCTGGTTAACGCTGTTGGCGGCAGCACGATCATCGCCAAGCCCGCTGCCAACGTCGAAGAGCATTCCTTGGACGACTGGCAGCGGGTGATTAACTTCAATTTGAATGGAACGTTTTTGTTTACGCACGCCATCGTGCCGATCATGAAGGCGCAAAAAGCGGGTAAGATCGTAAACCTCGCGTCGATTGCCGGGCGCGGTATGAGCGTGGCCAGCGGGTCTGCCTACGCGGCTGCGAAGGGCGGTATTATCGCCTTTACCCGTAAATTGTCGTACGAGCTCGGGCCATTCAATATCAACATTAATGCAATTGCACCCAGCCTGACGCTGACGGAACGAATCACGCCGCATTGGAACCAACGATCCCCCGATGCGCAGGCCCAACAGATCGCCGGGGCGCCGTTGCGGCGGGTCGCGAACGCAATGGATCAGGCGAAGGTTATCGCGTTCCTAGCGTCGTCGGATTCGGATTTCGTGACCGGCCTGACAATCGATGTAACCGGTGGGCAATAAGCACCATGGCTAGAACCGTCGTCAGCTTGAAGGTTACGCTGCGCGATTCCAAGCCGCCGATTTGGCGACGGTTGTTGATGCCGGGTGCAATGACGTTGCACGATTTACATGAAGCCATTCAGGCCGCGATGGGTTGGGACGGCGGGCATCTACATGCATTCGAACTGAATGGAACGGCTTACGGAGACCCGGAAGCAGGTGAGGATTTCGCCGATTCATCCGCCATGACATTGGATAGGATGGTGAAATCCGGCACGGCGAAATTCACCTACACCTACGATTTCGGCGACGATTGGGAACATTCGATTGTCGTTGAAAAGCCGCAACCTGTGGTGCCCGGCCAGTTCTACCCCGCCTGCGTCGCCGGCAAACGGGCTTGTCCCCCCGAAGATTGCGGCGGCATGCCCGGCTACGAAGCGCTGCTGGCAACGGGCAACAGCGAATTCGATCCCGAGGATTTCTCGGTCGAAGATGCCGACACTATGGTGGCCGGCTGCTTCGATCGACAACCGGGTTAGAGCAAGCGCGGAAGTTTCCCCGCCAGTTCGGCGTAAGCGTCTTCGTCCGTGCGGTCGTAACGAAGCGGCGTCACAACGATACGACCGGCGCGATGGGCCGTATAATCGCTCTCGGGGCCTTGCGCCCGGTTGGAACGATGAAAATTCAACCAGTGATACTGCATCCCGCGCGGATCGGTGCGGGTTTCGACGTGCATGCCGGCAATGATCCCAGCCCCTTGACGAGCAAGGGTCATTTCGCCTGCGTCTTCCGCCGAGCATGCGGGAAAGTTGATGTTCAGGATTGCATCTTTGCCCCAGCCCATGGCAAGCAGTCGTTCGATTGTCGCGGCGCCGAGTTTGCGCGAACTGTCCCAACTCACGTTTTTACGGTCTGTATATCCCTGACTGAGTGCCAATGCCGGCACACCCAGCATCATCGCGGTCATCGCGCCGCCGACCGTGCCAGAGAAGACGGTCTCTTTCCCCAGGTTCAATCCGCGGTTGACGCCGGACAGGACTAGATCGGGTAGGCAATCTTTCATCACGTGGCAGATGCCCATGGCGGCGCAGTCGCCGGGCGTGCCGGTCACGGCGAATCGCCGCCCGCCGCGATCGTTGACGCGGAGCGCGTGGTGCAGGCTGATGGCATGCGATTGGCCGCTTTGGTCGTGTTCGGGTGCGACAACCCACACTTCGCGCGCGATTTCGGCGGCGATGGCTTCCATGATCGCCATGCCAGGGGCGTCGATACCGTCGTCGTTGGTAAGAAGTACGCGGTCCAGCACGATGGGTCTCCGGTTCGGTTTCTCGCGAGGTGTTGCACGGGGCGGGGGTTTTTGCCAGTGTCGCGGTTGTAAAAAGGGAAGCGGATCATGACGATCGTAGACGCTCAGGTTCACATTTGGGGCAGCGGAACGCCGTCGGCGCATCATCGGCAGACCTCGTTGTTCTCGGCCGAGGAACTTATTGCCGAAATGAATGAGGCCGGAGTGGACGGTGCGGTGTTGCATCCCCCGAGCTGGGATCTTGGGTCTAACGAGATGGCCGATGCAGCCTGCACACAATACCCCGATAAATTCTGTAGCCTCGGCTGGTTTCCGTTGAACGATCCGTCGCAACGCTCGCGGATCGAAACTTGGAAAGAGCGTCCGAATATGATGGGCTTACGATGGGCGCTGACACGACCGGAGCAGCAGACGTGGCATGAGGACGGCACGATGGATTGGCTCTGGCCGGCAGCGGAGAAGGCCGGCACGCCGGTCGCCACCATGTCTTGGCGGTTTCTGAAACTATTCGGGCAAATTGCCGAGCGGCATCCGAATCTGAAACTTATTATCGACCATTTGGGCACGCCGCGTGCCGGTAAGGATGACGCCGCATACGGCGATCTGTCCGATCTCATAGCGTTGGCGAAATATCCGAATATTGCGGTGAAGGCCACCGGTGCGCCCGGAACATCGTCGCAAGCTTATCCGTTTCGGAATATATCCGATGGTTTGCAGAAGATATTCGATGCATTCGGCCCCGACCGGTATTTCTGGGGTACCGATATTACCCGGATGCCGTGTAGCTACCGCCAATGCGTCACGCATTTTACCGAGGAGTTGCCCTGGCTCAAAGGTGCCGACCTAGAAAAGGTCATGGGCCAAGGCGTGATTAACTGGCTCGGCTGGAAGCGTTCTTAAAGGCGATGGCGACCCCGCCGAGGTTCATGCGAACCTCTGGCGCACCGTCTGTAAGCAAGGTCAGTGCGGCGATGCTCGGTAGGCTAGGGGCGGGGTAGGCGCCAGGCGGAACGATCCGGATCCATCCCCGTTGCAGCGCCAGGGCGTATCCGCCGGCGGGATCGGGCGTCAGCGGCCGCCCGGCTAGCCGGGAATACCATGCAGCCGTCGCGGCGGGTTCGGCCGATACAATCGCGACTTCTTCCAGCGACACAGCTCTATTAGCGTGGTTCAGGAAACGAGGTTGCCATAAAGCTTCCGGCGTTTCGTGGTGGATGAGATGCACCCGGCCCTCGGGCCGATCGGGCGGGGTTAGCAACGTAAACCGAGCGCGTGGGCCATCCGGATCGGCATCGTCGACAGCGCGGTCTGTCCGGGAAGGTTCCGGCACGCTACCGAATGCCAGTTGTAGCCGGTTCCGAATGTCGGTTTCGGCGTCGATCCCGAGCGCCAAAATATGGGCACCGACATGGCGGGCCAGAAACCGGTCGAGCGTCGCACTGGTGCCGCCATCGATGGTGGATATCAACTCCAGGTACCCGCCGTCGCGTAGCATGACGCAACGATTGCCGGTACGGCCGCCGGCATGGCGGGCGAGCGGCGTCACCGTGAAGCCGCCAGCCTCGAACATGGTGGCCAGTTCTTCGATTCTATGGCCGACAATGCCGATGTGATCCAGTTTCATTTCAGTGTTTCGTAATCTTCCACCAGCATCGAATCAGGCTCGGCGAGAGCGTCGCGATACCATGCGTCGACCAAGGGATGGGTGCGCACGGCGTTGCAATACGCCAGCGATTCGGCTGAGAGTTCCGGTTTCCAGCCGAGGAACCGACCCACGACCGGCGCGAACATCGCATCTGCCATACCGAACGTCGCGCCGAACAAATACGGACCGTCGGCCCCGAAACGGGCGCGCGTATCGGCCCACAAGGCCTCGATCCGAGCGATGTTTTGCAAGGCGCCTGGGGTGCGGCCGTGGGGGGAGAAATCGCGGCCGAGATTCATCCACATGGCCATGCGTAAATCGCGGTATCCCGCGTGCATTTCGGCAGAAATGGAACGGGCGTGGGCGCGGGCCACACGCTCGCTAGGCCACAGGGCGGGGGCGATTTCTGCGCAGTAGTCGCAGATTGCCAACGATTCCCAAATCGCGGCGCCCTTGTGTTCCAGGAAAGGCACCAATCCGGTTGGGGAATGGTCGGCGATCGCCGGGGTAGGACCGGGGCGGACGAACGGGATCAGAACGATATCGACATCCAGATTGGCCAGTTTCACCGCCAACCAGCCGCGCATCGACCAGGACGAGTATCGTTTGTTGCCGATATAAAGCGTGCCGTCGGACATCGGTTCAGCCCTCCGCTTTGTCGAAAAGTCCGGCCGGGGCGAAGGCCGTGCGGGAATATTCGATGGAGCAATAGGCACCGCCCATATATCGTTCCGCCACTGGATCGCCACTGACCTTACCGGCGAGTTGTCCGGCATAGGGGTCGGCACTGTCGGTCGGGGTCCAGCCGATTTCGTTGCGCGCATCGTCGCGCCACCATGTCATACGGCTGTTGTTCGATGCGCCCCAGACCACGCAACTGCCGGTTTTGTCGGCCGTTACGCACGCAACGACTAAACGCGAAAAGTCGTCGTAGGATAGATAGCTCGTCAGCATGCGGTTGTCGATCGGCTCGGGGCAGGCCGAACCGATGCGCAAGTTAACGTTTTCTACACCGTGCTTGAACCAATACATCCGGCCCATCAGCTCGCCGTAGGCTTTCGACAAGCCGTAATACCCATCGGGCAAAAACTGCGTGTCGGCAGGCAGGCTTTCGGTGCGTTCGTGGAACCCGACGGAGTGATTGGACGATGCGAAGATCACCCGCGCCTTTTCGCGTCGAGCGGCTTCGTAGATGTGATAGAGGCCGCGGATATTCGGACCGATGACGTCCTCGAACGGGCGTTCGACCGATACGCCGCCGAGGTGAACGATCGCGCCGCAGCCCTCGGCCAGACGCAGAATCGCGACGCCGTCGCTCAGATCCGCTTTGGTGAAGGTCGCGCGCGACGGTAAGGGGCCGGGGAATGGCACGATATCGGTCATGACCAGCGTCCAACCCGCATCCGACAGCGATTTTGCCAGCACGCGGCCGAGTGCGCCGGAGGCTCCGGTAAGGAAAACGGGTTTGGCTGGGGCGGCGGTCATGGCATGCTCCATAGCGAACGACAGGGGACCCATCATGCGCACAATCGAACAACTCGCCCAGGCCTTGGATGCAGGGCAGACCAGCAGCCGTGCGCTGGTGGAAGATTCGCTGACGCGCATCGCCGATCCCTCGGGCGAGGGCGCTCGGGTCTTCATCAAGGTGCATGTCCAGCAGGCACGGGCCATGGCGGATGCGGCGGACTCGCTGCGGCGGGTCGGACGCTCGCCTGGGCGCTATGCAGGCATTCCGATTGCGCTGAAAGATCTGTTCGATATCGCGGGGGAGCCGACACCGGCCGGGTCGGCCGTGCTGGCCGATGCGCCCCACGCTGTCGCCAACGCGCCTGTGGTGGCGCGGATGCTGGCGGCCGGTTTCATTCCGATGGGGCGGGTGAATATGACGGAGTTCGCATTCTCCGGCCTGGGTATCAATCCGCATTACGGTACGCCTTTGTCGCCTTGGGACCGCGCGTCGGGCCGGATTCCGGGCGGGTCGTCCTCCGGCACCGCCGTTGCTATCGCGGATGAAATGGCGGCAGCCGGTCTGGGCACAGACACCGGCGGGTCCTGCCGCATCCCCGCCGCCTTCTGTGGCATTGTCGGCTACAAACCCACCGCTCGACGCGTGCCGATCGACGGAGTGCTACCGTTGGCGCCGTCCTTGGACTCGATTGGGCCGTTGGCGCCCAGCGTGGCATGCTGCGCGGCGATCGATGGGATTTTGGCGGGGGAGGGGCCGTCGGTGCCGGCCCCCGTCGGGCTTAAGGGACTGCGTTTCGCAGTGCCGGAAAACATGGTGCTGGACGGGATGGACGCCGCTGTTGCCGCCGCTTTCGATCGCGCGCTGTCGGCCTTGTCGGCAGCGGGTGCGACGGTGGTGCGGATAAGTTTCGCAGCTTTCGACGAAATTCCGGCGGTCAACGCCAAGGGCGGCTTCGCGGCGTCGGAGGCTTATGCGTGGCACCGCACGTTGCTGGCGTCGAAGGGTGCCGGCTACGACCCCAATATCCGCGTCCGCATTGCCCGCGGCGAAGGCATGAGTGCAGCCGATTATCTCGATCTTCTCGCGGCTCGGAAGCGGATCGTCTCCGGCTTCGATGCGAGCACCCGCGATTTCGATTGCGTGCTGATGCCGACCGTGCCGATCGTCCCGCCGCTGGTCGCGGAATTGAACGACCAGCAAGCCTACAACCGGATCAACATGCTAATCCTGCGGAACACCGCGCTGGGGAATTTCCTGGATCGTTGCTCTATCAGCGTACCTTGCCACCGCACAGGGGATGCTCCGGTCGGGTTGATGCTGACGGGGGAAACGATGGGGGATGCGCGGTTGTTCTCGATTGCGGCAGCGGTGGAGCGGTGTTTGAAGATTCCCGCTATGCGTTAACGGTCTGTTAACTTGCGGCGATCGTTCTCAGTCGTACGAGGACGATCGAGAATCCGCGGATCGAGGTTTCCGCCAACGCATTCAACACCGTAGCGACATTGAGCGTCACGGTCGTTGTCCACGACAGTGCAGGCAGGCTCCTTTGGCAGGCTTTACCGCATCCCGCGAGATAACTTAACCGCCCGATCCACCATCGCCCCCGCCACCCCCAAATAATTCGCAGGGTCGGTCAGCCGCTCGATTGTTGCTGCGTCCAAATGTTCGGCGACCTCGGGCTGCCGTGCCAACGCCTCGGCCAGTGTTCCGCCTTGTTCGTGGACCGCGCGGCACGCGATGTAGACGATATCGTGCGCTTCTTGCCGGCCGGTGAAGGGCGCAAGCCCCATCATCGCGGCCTCGGCCACGATCAGCCCTTTGCTCATGCCAAGATTCTGGCGCATCCGGTCGGTATCGACGATCAACCCACCCAGCGCGAATTTTGCCTGGTGCAGTGCCCCGGCGGTGAAGACGAAGGCTTCGGAAAGCGCGATCCACTCGGCGTGCCACGGTCCCGTGGCGCGTTCCAGATCGTGGACCATCGCGTCCATCATCAGTCCCGCCTGTTGCCGCACCGCTTTCGACGCCGCCAACATCAGCTCGGCGCTGATCGGGTTGCGCTTCTGCGGCATGGTGGACGACGCCCCCCGCCCGGTCACGAACGGCTCGTACAGTTCGGCGAACTCGGTGGAGGCCAGGATCGCGATGTCGAGGGCGATCTTACCCAGCGATCCCGCGATCAGGGCCAACAGGTTCACCGTCTCGGCGAAGGCGTCGCGCGCGACGTGCCAGGTGGTGGCGGGCACACCCAGACCGAGTTCCGCGCAGAACGCCGCCTGAACCGCCAACCCTCGGTCGCCGAGGGATGCGAGGGTGCCCGCAGCCCCGGCGAATTGACCGACCAGCACCCGCGGCTTCAACTGCGCCAGCCGCTCGGCATGCCGGTCGAACATCCCGAGCCAGATCGCGGCCTTGTAGCCGAAGGTGATGGGTAGTGCCTGTTGCAAATGGGTGCGCCCGGCCATCGCGGTGTCGCGGTGTTTCACTGCCATATCCGCTAAGATACCGCGCAAGGCGGCGATGTCGGCGTCGACGATCTCCAGCCCGGCGCGAATACGCAGCACGTCGGCGGTGTCCATGATGTCTTGGGTGGTGGCGCCCCAGTGGACATAGCGCCCGGCCTCGCCGCATTGTTTCACCAGTTGCTGCACCAAGGGCAGGATAGGGTAGCCCACATTGTCGGTCTCGTGCCGCAGCAGATCCAAATCCAGGCCGTCGAAATTCGCCTTCGCCGCGATTTCGTCCGCCGCGTCGGCGGGGATCGCACCGCATGCGGCTTCGGCCCGCGCCAGAGCGATTTCCACCTCGATATACCGTTCCACCAGCGCGCGATCGGAAAAGACCGCGCGGATTGCCGGGGTGCCGAAGGCGTCGCGGAACAAAAGCGAATCGAGGACGGTCGTGGTGGGCTGCATGGCGGGGGCTTTCTGAAAGCGAGGGATCGATGCTGCTATTCGGCCGAGCAGCAATGTCAAGTTTCGGTTTCTCGGCCGGGGGCGGTCGCATTATCATGGATCCCCATGCGACGCCTTCTGCTTCTTATTCTGCTTACGATCGGCCTTGTGTCGCCCGCTGCGGCCGAAATTGCCCGTTTTCAATGTCGGGGCGCGATCCTCGGCGCAGGCAGGCCGGGGGAAGAGCGGCTGGAATATTTCGACGATCACCATGGCCACGACGTCGAACTTTGGTGCGTAAGGGGCGTTTTTGCGGCCCATTTCGATCTGCGGATCGGTTGGACGGACCAGTCGAGCGGTGTGCATCGGTCGCGGACGATTGCCGGGTGCTTTTTCGACGACGGACGCAATAGCGGGCCGAACATGACCCGCGACGACGCCGGAACCTATGCGCGGGTGGAGTGGATCAACCGTTCGCCACCGTCAAAGAATGCGACATACCGGTTCAGCTACGATTACCGCGTCGATAAGGTTACCATTACCGTGGAAACGCCTTGCCACGCCCCGATTTCCAAAATTGTCGCCCCGCAGGACAATATCGATCGGCTGGAGGCGCTGTTGCCCGAACCGCCCAGCGATGCCTGCGTATCCGATCGCGGCCTACCGCCCGGTGGATAGAAGGGGCATAAGGCCGGAAAAGAAGGAACGCTCCGCATGACCGAAACAATGACCGGCGGCCAGGCCGTTATCCGCACCCTCGGGCGCCTCGGCGTCGATACGGTGTTCGGTCTGCCGGGGATCCAGCTCGATCCGTTGTTCGACGCACTGCACGGTCAGCGTCAATCCATTCGCACCTTTCATACGCGGCATGAGCAGGGTTCGGCTTATATGGCGCTGGGTTATGCGCAGGCGTCCGGTAAGGTCGGGGTGTTCGCGGTCGTGCCGGGCCCGGGCATCTTGAACGCTACCGCCGCGCTCGCCACCGCCGCCGGGTCCAACGTGCCGGTGCTCGGCCTCACGGGCCAAATTCCGTCGCGCCAGATCGGCCTGGGCCTGGGCATCCCGCACGAGCTGCGCGATCAAACAATGGCGCTGAAGGGCGTGGTCCCTTGGGTGGAGCGTGCCGAAACCCCTGCCGCCGCGCCGGCTCTGCTGCACGAAGCCTTCCAGTCCATGCTGCGCGGTCGCCAGCATCCTGCCGTGTTCGAAATGGCGCCTGACATTCTGGCCAAAACCGGCGAGGTGGACCTGCCCGAGGGGCCGATGCCCACCGAACGTCCGCAACCCGACACCGCCGCCGTCGATGCCGCCGCGCGGTTGATCGCCGGTGCAAAGAATCCCGCCATTTTCGTCGGCTTCGGTGCCATGGACTGCACCGAGTCGCTGAAGCGCTTCGCCGAACGCATCCAAGCCCCCGTCATCATGAGCCGCTCGGGCGGCGGCGCCATCGATGCCCGCCACCCGTTGGCGGCCGGGATGCTGGCGGGGCAGGCGCTCTGGCCGGATACCGATCTGGCGATCGTCGTGGGCACGCGGTTCCTTGCGCCAGGCTTGTCCTGGGGCCGGCAGGGCGCGGTAAAGACCATCCGCATCGATATCGACCCGCAGCAAGCCAAACTGCCGACGCCAGCCGATGTCACCATGATCTGCCACGCCGATATCGGCATGAATGCGCTGACCGTCAGCGTTGCGCAACGCCCGGCCAACCACGCTCGTGTCGCAGCCGCCAACCGCGACGTCGCCGGCAAGCTCGCCACCCTGACCCAGCAATTCGCGCTGGCGAAAGTCATCCGCGAGGAACTGCCCGAAGACGGTATCTTGGTAACCGACGTCACCCAACTCGCCACGTTCGTGCAGTACGGCATGCCGTTCTACCAGCCGAGGACCCTGATCACCCCCGGCTTCCAAGGTACCCTCGGCTACGCCTACCCCACAGCGCTCGGCGCTAAAGTGGCGTTCCCCAACCGGAAAGTGCTGTCGATCTCCGGCGATGGCGGTTTCATGTTCAATGTGCAGGAGATGTCGACGGCGGTGGCACACGGCATCGACGTGGTCTGCATCGTCATGAACGACGGCGCTTTCGGCAATGTGAAGCGCATTCAGCAGACCCAGTACGGCGGCCGCACGATCGGCGTGGAACTCCGCAACCCCGATTTCGTCGCCATGGCGCACAGTTTCGGCATGCGCGGCACCAAGGCGGAAACGCCCGAGGCCCTGCGAGGCGCATTGAAAGACGCGTTCGCCAATCGCGGCCCGGCTTTGATCGAAATTCCGGTGGGCGAGTTGCCCAGCATCTGGGGGCTGATTCAGCGGCCGTCTTCGGCGGGGTAGGCGCCTGCGTTGACACAGCGCGAAGGCCCGTGCCGTTATCGCGGCACGGCGCCACCGAGCGACGGGTTAATAGGAAGGAAGCATCATGTTTAAACCACGCTTAGTCGGCGCGGCGCTCGCGCTCGCGCTGATAACGGGCACTGCGGCCCAGGCTGCCGATCCTGTCCGGGGTGTTACTGCCACCGAAATCGTCATCGGCCAGATCACCGACCTCTCGGGCGTCACCGCCGTGCAGGGCGTGAACAACAGCGATGCCGTTCATATGGCATTCGACGAAATCAATGCCAAAGGCGGCATTCACGGGCGCAAGATCAAGCACATCGTCGAGGACAACCAATACCAGGTGCCGCGCGCCGTGCAGGCGATGAACAAGCTGCTGAATAACGACAATATCTTCCTTGCAATCGGCAACGGCGGCACGCCGATGAACGATGCCAATATGCCGGTACAATTCGGAAAGAACGTGCCGAACCTGCTGCCGCTGACCGCTGCACGCATGATGTACGAGCCGTATCACAAGCTCAAATTCGGGCAGTTCGCGTCGTACTACGATCAGATGCGGTCGGCGGTGAAGTATTTCGCCGAGAAGCGCGGCCGCAAGGCGTTTTGCGTGATGTATCAGGACAGCGATTTCGGCAAAGACGTTCTCGCCGGCGTGGTCGCGCAGACCGACGCGATGGGCATGAAAGTGATTGCCACCACCGCGCACAAACCGACCGATACCGATTTCAATGCCAACGTGTCCAAGCTGAAAGACGCCGGCTGCGATGCGATCATGCTGGGTACCATCGTTCGCGACACGAACATCATCGTGCAAACCGCCCGTAAAATGAGCTGGAATGTCGATTTGATCGGCCAGTTCGCTGCCTACGACACCGCCGTTGCCAGCCTGCCGGGCGGTGCAACCGACGGAGTCTACTGCATGACCCCGGCGTTGTATGCCTACCCCGACGATCCCCGTCCGGAGGTTCAGGATTTCGCTAAGCGCTTCAAGGCCAAGTACGGTCGCGAAGTCAATTTCCACGGCGAAGTGGGCTACACCGCCGCCAATATCGTGATCCTTGCGTTGCAAAACGCCGGTCCGGACCTGACGGTGGACAGCTTCGTGGCGGGCATGGAGAAGATCTCTAGCTATAAGGACATTTTCGGCACCGAATTGTCGTTCGGACCGAACCAGCACCACGGTTCGGCAAAGTCGTTCCTGACGATCGTCAAAGACGGGCGTTGGGTGCCGGTAGAGCCTACGGCATTGGCATACTGAGCCGATCGGCGCGCGGGCCATACGGGCCCGCGCGCCTTTTTTTACCCGCCGAGATTGACGACCACCACGCGACGGTTGCGCGGCTCCGGCGTCTGGTTCGGGGTTGCGATCAACAATCCTTCTTCCCCCATGCCGATCGCTTGCAGCTTGCCGGGATCGACCCGGTAGGTCGTCGCGAGATAATCGGCCACTGCTTTGGCACGGGCCTCAGAAAGGGCTTTGTTGCCGTCCATGGTGCCGACAGTGTCGGTATGGCCTTCGATTCGGAATTTGCCGCCGGCCAAGCGCGGGTCCGTCAGTGCCTTTCCCAATTCGTTCAACGTCGTGACCGCCGTCGGTGTCAGTTCGGCCGACCCCGTCGCGAACAAGACGCTCAGGCTGGCCGACGGCAGCGCTGCCGCCGGGGCGGACGCGCGCACGACGGGGGAGGCCACGGCGGTCGGTGTGGCGATCCGCACACCCCGACTCTCGCCGCCCGTGGTGATCGGCGACAACGATTTTATGATCTGGTCGGCGTTTGGATTGCTCTGCGCCCAGACGGGCCCGGCGACGCCGAGCAACAGGGCGGCGGACAAAAGCGCGTGACGCATTCTAACTCTCCCGTTGATGGTTGCCGCGATATACCACGTTTCGGGCGGTGGAACCGGGCCTCGCGCGGTTGTGTTCCTCAGCCGCGCGCCGCCAGGGCGACGCCGGTCAGGGTCATGCCGAGAGCAATCGCCTGGCGGGGGCCTAGGACCTCCCCCAGCAGCAGAGTGGAACCGATGACACCGATCATCGGCGATACCAGCACAGTGGTCGCGGCGGTGGAGGCCGGCACAAGCTTCAACGCCCTGAACCACGCGAGATAGGCGACCGAGAGCGGCAGGCTGGAGATGTAGGCAATCGAGGCCCAGCCGCCGTTGGTGACACCGCCCCAAACCGGATGTTCCCATTGTGCGAGCACCAAGACAGGCACGGTGCCGATCGCACCCTGCCACGCCACGCTAGTGGCCGGCGGCATGCGCAGCGGGTGCTTCTTGGCCACGACCGTGCCGAGGCCGAACAGCCACGCCGCCGCGAAACCCATGGCCGCGCCGGGTAGTTTGTCCCAACTAGCCGAGGTCGATCCGACCCCGACCATCGTCGCCACCCCGGCGCAACCCAGCAGGATGGCGAGGATGCGCGTTGGCGTCAGTCGTTCGCCTAACATCGGCCATGCCAGGATCGAGGCCCAGATCGGCAACGTATAGGTGATGGTCACCGCCTCGGACGCCGTCAGATAGACTAAGGCCTCGGTCGTTAGGACGACGAACAGGCCGTAATTTAGCATTGCGAACACCAGGAGCCATGGCCATTGGTCGCGCGGCGGTAGCAGTTTTTCCCGTCGGCCTGCGGCGATGGCGAAAGCGAAGATGCTCCCGGCGACGCCGCAAATCGTTCGCATGCTGAATGGCGGTAACATGGTCAGTAGGAATTTGGACTGCGGCCATGTCAGGCCCCAGGTGCAGGCGGTGAACAGCACCAAGCATAGACCCTCAGTACGAGAGCCCAGGAAACCACGATTTTTCATGGTGTTATCGGACGTACACGCGAACCTGTAAGGCCGCTACCGCAGCATCGGCCCGAACGCCAAGATGAACCCGAGCGGAAGGGACGCGTTCGGCGACGATGGCACGCATGACTTCGACGGCTTGCGGCGGGGCGCCGGCCTCCAACGTCGGGGTGACCGCGACGACGTCGTATTGCACGTTGGGATTGCGCGCTTCTGCCGCCCGCACCGCCAAACGCAGCAGATCCCGGTAGTTCGGGGCAGGGGCGGCATAATCGATCGTCACCAAGGCTGGCCGACCGGTCGGCGCGGCAGGCGCGGCGCGGGCGACCGGGTATGGCTCTTCCTCCGGCGACGGCGCGAAGGTGCGCTGGTCGATCAGCGTACAGCCAGTCAGCATCAGGCCGCAAACCAGTAGCGGGATACGGTTCATTGCTCGGTCACCCTGAAAATAGTGATGTCGCGGTCGCGTTCGGCGCCCGCCAAGTGGATCGATTCCGTCAGCATGAGACCGCGCGCCTCGATCGCGGCGCGAATCGGTGCAGCGATTGGCGCGCCGACGAGCAACACGATCGGTCTGGGACGGTAAAGGCGCACAGCTTCCTCCAGGCGCTCCGGGATCGTGACATCGCGGAAGCCGTCGCGCCGATTGAGAAACCGGACATAGGAGTCCTCGCAGCGGCAGTCCAGGGCATAGAAGCGCCGACCGAGCAGGATGGCGATCGGTTCGGTGCGGATGTCCTCGATACCGACCAAAGCGGCATTGGGCGGGCTATGGTCGGTGAGCCAACGGGCGGCAGCGCCATCGATGGAAAACGGGCGCATCCATTGCCCGGCGAGAGCGGTACCGCCGCCGACCGCGCCGAGTGCGAGTAGGCCGAGAACGGCGAGTCCGGCCGCTGAGTGCGGTTGCGTGCCGGGTTCGGGTGGCAAGGTCCGGTGGATCGATAGCAGCACGACGAACCCGACAAAGACCACCCCGACATGACGGATCGCCGAAGGGTAGACCAGAAACGCGAAACCGGCGGCAAGCGCTATTAGGCCGGCAAGCACCGCCAGGAACCGCGGCCGGTCGCGGAATATCGTCCAAAGCCCGGCTGCGATGCATGGCAATAGTAGGGCGAAGGCCCAAACCCTTAGGCCGTTGGCGAAGAGTTGGCCGGGAAAGGCAAATGATTCGGGGAAGGAGAGATCGATCGGAACGAACGGTGCGACAGCCGTTTGCAGCAGTTGTAGCCCCAACCGTTCAAGGTCGTCGCGGGTGCCGAGCATGGGTTGGTGAGCATGGTGGGAAATATCGGCCGCCGGCCAGATCGTCGCTGCGGCCAGCAATCCCAGGGCGCAAAACACTGCTAGGCCCGTGGCGATATTCTTCGGTCGCTTCCAGGTTGCCGCAGTATATTCTAAGGCCAACGTACCGGCGAGAAAGCCTGCGTAGATGTTGGTATTCGCAATCGCCCCGAGCAGGGCGAGGGCGATGACGGGATGTTGGCGGGTCGCGGTTCGTACTTGTGCGTAGATAAGCCCGAGCAGCATGGCGATACCGTAATTTCGTGCCATGACAGTATATTCGAATATAGAATAATAATTGGCGTACAACAATAGCCTTTCGACGAATGAAAGGCCGGGCGCAATTGCAATCATGACGAGCAGCGACGCGGCGATGGCGAAATGCAGGATCTTCGGCGTCGCCGTATCGTTCGACAGTAGCGCTGCGCCGCGCAGCAGAAAATGCCAGAGCCCCGGATGTCCTTCGTAGTGTAAAGCGTCGAATAAAGATGCTATATTGGTGTTGTTCAGCACCAATCCCCAGGCGTGGAGTTCGTCGCCCCAGGGCTCGTGATGCCATGTGTCGATCGCAAGCAACAGTAAAAACAATATCAAAACGCAAATAATCCGGCGCGACACGATATATTTTTCTGTTGTGTCCACTGAATTATCCCATCCATTCGACTTCCGACGACTTGACGCGTACGGGGTACTGGCCCAATTTCCGAGACTGTGGCTTAGCGAAATCGAAAGCCTTACCGCCTGTGCGAGAATCGAGACGATGATTGCTGGAAAGCACGTCACTGTTGTCCTCCCCGCCTATAACGCGGCGCGCACGCTGCGAGCAACCTATGACGACATTCCGCACGACATTGTCGACGATATTATTCTAACCGACGACGCCAGCCACGACGAAACCGTGGCGCTAGCAACGGAACTCGGTATCCACACCTTACGCCACGGACGCAACCGCGGTTACGGTGCCAATCAAAAGACCTGTTACAGCACCGCGCTGGAACGCGGAGCCGAAATCGTGGTGATGCTCCACCCGGACTATCAATATGCGCCGAAGCTGGTCACCGCGATGGCGTCGATGATCGCGTCCGGCGAATACGACGTCGTGCTTGCCTCCCGCATGTTGGGACGTGGCGCCCGTGCAGGGGGGATGCCGCTGTATAAGTATGTGGCGAATCGGATTTTGACCCGTATTCAAAACTTGCTCGTGGGCCAGCGCCTTTCGGAATACCACACCGGCTATCGTGCCTGGAGCCGGGAGGTTTTGGAAACGCTGCCGCTTCGTGTCGCATCGAACGATTTCGTGTTCGACAACCAAATGCTGGTGCAAGCCATTCACTGGGGTTTTCGCATTGGGGAGATTTCTTGCCCAGCGCGCTATTTCAACGACGCCTCGTCCATCGATTTCCGGCGCAGCGTGGTTTACGGCATTGGCGTGCTGCACACTTGCGTGAAATACGTCGCCGAGAAATGGCACATCCCCTATTCGCCGCTCTTCGCCAAGGAGACGCATCGCCGCCTCCCGGTCGGGATCGATCCGACCTCCAGCACCGTGGTCAGCCATGAGGCGCGGCCAGCCGACACGGTTCGTGCGACCCGGCCATAACACGGTGTCGCGGGCTGGTTGGGCGCGTGTGTCGCATGCGGTGTTTTGGGCGGTGCTGGTGCTCGCCACCGCATTCCAACCGCCGCTGCAAGCGCCGGCACCGGATGTTTTCCATGAGGGCGAATACACGATGTACGGCATAGCCGGGGGGCGCATTGCATCCGGTGGCCCCGCCGTCCTCACCCATGGCGGCATCGATACAATCCCCGCTCGGATGGCCGCGGCCTTGTGTTCGATGGATCGGCAGATCGTGTGCGTGCGCACCGTTAATGCTTCGTTTACATTGGTATGTGAGGCATTCTTTGTCGGGATTCTGACAATAATCGTGGGCTTGGGAACCCTGCGCGCGGTCCTGGCCGGCATGCCCGCTATGGCGACGCTAGTCGCTTACAACGGCAGCGCCCGCAGCGCGTTCATGCTCCAGACCGGCACACCGAACCTGCGCGAGCTGTTTGTGCTCGCCATCCTGCTGGTGGCGCTCGCGCTGTATCGGGCCGGCGATAGACCTAGGCCTTGGCTGCGCTTGTTCGGACCGCTGCTGCTAGGCATCCTCAGCGGCCTCGGCCTGTTCTGGATTTACAATCGCGGCCTGTTCGGCGTCGCGTTGACGACGGGGATTGCCGGTGGGTTGTCCTGGATGTGGCGCGATTGGCGTTCCCTACCGCTCGCCGCGATCGGCGGTTTGGCGGGATTGGCCTGCGTCGGTGCGACCGGCTTGTACGGCAGCGTCCCGGCCAATTTCGCGGATATGCTTTATTGGCAGCGGGATACCGTCGTTTACGCCATGCCCTTCGACATCGTGGCAGCCGCAGGTCCGGCGATGCCGGTTTACGCAGCGATCCTGGCATGGGGGGCCATCGTGGTGCTTCGCGACATCCGGGCTGGGCAGATATCGGCAGCTCTTCCGGTCCTCACGTTGCTCGCGGTGCTCGGTTTTTACGGCTACCAAGTGCGTGAGCGTCCCTTCGCCGGCTACGCCGCCCATGTGCTGTGGGGCGTGTCGCTGCTGTTTGCGTTGCTCTTTGCCCGCACTGCCAAGGCGCATTCCGGCCCGCTGCGGCTGGCGGGGCTGGGCGGCGTGGCGCTAGCGGTAGGCATCGGTTGCACGCTGCTCAATATCCGGTTTATGCCGCCCAGCCCGACGTTTTGGGCGGCTCAGTTGGGGCGCAATGCGCGGACGCTGTTCGGCGAACCGCCGCGCGACCGGGATTTGGTCGCGCCGGGTCTTGTCGCCGCAGCCGATGCGATCCGTGCCCACGGCGCGACCTGCACTTATACTTTCAGCAACGAAGGCTTGCTATACGTGCTCTCGAACATCCCCTCATGCTCCCGCTTTGCCTATCCGTTTTACGTGGGGCCGGACCGGCAAGCCGAGGCGATTGCCGATCTGGAGCAGCACGATCCCGGCATTGTGTTATGGGCCTCCTCCACATGGTCGGACGCTATTTTCCAGCGTGGCTTGACCGAGCGGACACCGGTCCTTGCGGCTTGGGCGGCCGCGCGGTTTCCTTATCGTTTGGCGCTGCCGGACGGTTACGAGCTCCGCGCGCGAGCGCCGTTCGCTCCCCAGTTCGCTCGGTAGCGCGCGATGCTCGATCTCTTGGTTCGATCGAAACAGGCGCTGCACGACACGGCACTCGGGCAGGTCCCCTGGCTGGAGCGTGCCCTGTTCCAACTTCTGGACTTGCTGACCGGCCCGATCACCGGCGTCGGCACGCGCTTTCACTGGGTGCAACTGCTGGAGGCCGTGGGCCTGTCCGCCATCGTTTATTTTGCCGGTCGGCAAGTTCGACCCAGCGGCGGCTGGCGCGGTTTCCTGCGCTTTCTGCTGCCCAAAGCGCTGTACGGCCACGCATCTGCCATGGTCGATTACCAATTGGCGATCCTGAATACCTGCTTCGGCTTCCTGTTCAACGTGACATGGCGATTGAACACCGTCGCGGCGATCGCCGTCCTTCTGGCATGGGCGGACCGTATGTTCGGCCCGGCGCCGCAGGCCGTCGCCTGGACGCCTACTCTGACGGTCCTGGTCGCCCTGTGGGTCTTGTTGGTCGAGGATTTCGCCAATTACTTATTCCACGTGGCGACCCACAAAGTGCCGTTCATGTGGGCGCTGCATCGGGTGCATCACTCGGCCGAGGCGATGACCCCGCTGACAGCGCTGCGTACCCACCCGCTGGAGTATGCGTTGGCCGCAGTTTGGCGCGGCATGTTCGGGGCGGTGGCGATCGCCCCCGTGCTGTATTGGTTCACCGGTCCCCCGGCGCCGATCGAGATATTCGGCATCGGCGCCACCACGATCGTCATGGGGTTGCTCGGCACGACGCTGCAACATTCCCATGTGTGGGTGTCGTACGGCCGCATACTGGATCGTTTCATTTGTGGGCCGGCGGTGCATCAAATCCATCACAGCCAAGCCCCCGAACACTGGGACCGGAATTTCGGGGTGGTGTTCTCGTTCTGGGATTGGATGTTCGGGACGCTCGTGTTGCCTGGCGAACCCAAAAATCTGGTCCTGGGCCTAGCTGGGGAAACGCGGCCGCCGCATCCCAACGCACTCGCCGCCTGGCTTTTGCCGTTCTGGGAGATGCTGCCGTACCGCCGGTCGCTGATTGCCGGGCTAGCCCGGATTTTCGGCCCTGGCGTGTCCGATCTGGCGATGCGGATGTGCCTGATTCCGGGGCCGCAGACCGATCTTACTGGCGATACTCGGGCGACGACGCGTCGAGTTGGCGTTTGATGCTCTCCAGATGCAAAGCCGGCGAATCCCGCCCGCCCTCGTGCCGCATCTGCTCGGCGGTGCGTTCGGCAAGTTCCTTGGGAATGGACCGTACCGGCCGGCCCGAAGCAGCGGCGAGGCGCTGCACCTCGGCCGCGCGTTCCAGATAATATAGATCGTCCCAAGCCTTGGCGATCGAGGGGGCACAGACCATCACGCCGTGATGGCGCATGAACAGAATGTCGGCATCGCCGATGGTGGATGCGATGCGGTCGCCCTCGGCTTCGTCCAGCGCCAACCCGCCGTACTCCTCGTCTACCGCGATGCGGCCATAGAATTTCAACGAGGATTGTCCTGCGAATAGCAACGGCGGGCCTTCGATCATGGTCAGCGCGGTGGCATTGGGCATGTGGGTGTGGAAAGCTGCCCTTGCGCGGGGCACCCGCATGTGTAGGCGTGCGTGGATGTAAAAGGCGGTATCCTCCGGCACCCCGTCGCCCGCGATGACTTGCCGGTTAAAGTCGCAAATCAGCAGGCGGGAGGCAGTGATTTCCGCGAACGACCAGCCATCGGGGTTGACCAGGAAGACGTCGTCGCGTCCCGGCACCATGAAGGACAAATGGTTGCAAACGCCTTCGTGCAGCCCCAACCGAGCGGCGGCGCGGAAACAAGCGGCGAGGTCGACGCGGGCTTGCCACACTTCGGGCCGGTCCAGGTCATGATGGCGGGGTATATTCATGCGATGCAGTCTTGCGGGAAGCGCTGGCGCGGGCAAGATGCGGCGGCAATTTAGACCGGAGTTTTCCCATGCCAGCGTCCCAAACCAACCAGCGCATCGATGCCAAACGCCTTTGGGACACGCTGATGGGCTATGCCGAGATCGGTGCCACCGCCAAAGGCGGCGTCCGTCGGCTCGCGCTATCGGATGTCGACAAGCGCGGCCGCGACAAATTCCGCACGGATTGCGAGGCGCTAGGCTTGGCGGTGCGCGTCGATGCCATCGGCAACATGTTCGCCCGCCGCGCCGGCCGCGATCCGAACCGGCTGCCGGTGCTGTTCGGCTCGCATCTGGATAGCCAGCCCTCCGGCGGCAAATTCGACGGTGCGTTGGGCGTGTTAGCGGGGCTGGAGGTGATGCGCAGCCTGAACGATCTGGGCATCGTCACCGAGGCTCCGGTCGAGCTGATCAACTGGACCGACGAAGAAGGCGCCCGCTTCGGCCGCAGCCTAGCCGGTTCGGGCGTGTGGACCGGGGATTACCCGGAAGAACAAATTCTCGGTTTGAAAGATGTGGACGGCCGCACCGTCGGCGAATGCCTGGACGCGATCGGTTATCGTGGCCCCGAACCGGCGACCCGCTTCCCCGCCGACGCCTATTTCGAACTGCATATCGAGCAAGGCCCGATCCTCGAACGCGAGGCCAAAACCATCGGCATCGTCACCAGCGCGCAATCGCAGATTTGGTACGACGCGGTGACGATCGGGCAGGACAGCCACGCCGGCACCACGCCGCCCTCCGCACGCAAGGATGCCATGGTATGCGCCGCGCGAATCATCGACCTCGTGGACCGCATGATGCGTGCGCGCGGCGAGGATGGGCGCGGCACGGTCGGGCAAATCTTGGTGTCCCCCAACAGCCGTAACGTGATCCCCGGCGAAGTGCGGTTCTCGGTCGAATTCCGCCATCCCGATAGCGCCGAGGTCGATCGTCTCGAAGCACAATTCCCCCGCGAAGCCGGCGCCATCGCGCGGGATTGCGGCGTGGAACTGCAACTGACCACGCTGTTCAAATACGCCGCCCAACCTTTCGACCCCGAATGTGTCGAACTCGTGCGCCAAGCCTCCGCGCGCCTGGGTTATCCGGCGCGGGAGATCGTCTCGGGCGCGGGCCACGATGCGGTTTACGTCGCGCGACACATCCCGACCGCGATGATTTTCACGCCGTGCAAAGATGGGCTGTCCCACAACGAGGCGGAGAGCATCGAACCCTCGGAAGCCGAAGCCGGCTGTCAGGTGCTGTTCGAGGCCGTGGTCGCGCGGGCCAACCGGACGCTGTAAGGGGCGCTTAAGCCGACCCGCATTATAACTGGGCGCTTTGGAAGAACTCGATGACCTCGCCTTCCGGCCCAGTTACGAAGGCGATGCGCACCTCCACCGACGGGTCCTGGCGGAGTGTGCTGACGCGGGGTGCCACGCGCGATTCGGCTCCGGCGGCCAGCGCGCGGGCATAGGCGGCATCGACGTCGGCAACGCGGAGGCAGAAATGAAGGAGCGCGCCCTCGGTGCGTTCCTCACCCGGCTGGCGGCGGCGGCCTTCCGATTGGACCGCTGAATCCGGCCCGAAAACCTCCACATACCGTCCATCCCCCGCGTCCAGAAAGGCGGCGCGGTCGATGCGGCCGGGGACGGCGAATTCGTAGTGGACCTTGAAGCCCAGGCCTTCGGTATAAAATTTCACCGTGCGATCGAAATCCGTGGCGCGCAGGGCGACATGGTGGAAGGCGGGCGCTTGGCTGGACGGCTGCATCGGGGTTCCTCCGTGTTGGTGCGAGACCATCGTGGACCCGCTAGCCCCGGACGGTCCAGCGTCCGGGCCGAGAAGTCGTTGCCAGGATCGCGTCGTTATTGTGCCGGATCTCGCGGTATCGAGCCGTGGCACGCTCTTGACGATCTTGCCCATGCATCCTTAGCTTCGCGCCAGTTCAAGCGCGTCGTCCACGGGGCGGCAGGCAAGTTTAG
Organism: Rhodospirillales bacterium; assembly: GCA_037139955.1. GTDB lineage: Bacteria > Pseudomonadota > Alphaproteobacteria > Acetobacterales > Acetobacteraceae > Rhodopila. Next base: position 8,823 of record JBAXFK010000011.1, on the reverse strand, counting down.
GGAACGTCTCATGAAAATCCGCACAACCATGCTCGTGGCAGGGCTTGCCACGGGAGTCGGCATTACGGCCGCACAGGCTCAGTCCTGCGAGCTCAAAATCGGTGCCATGGGGCCGATGTCGGGCGGCGCGGCGCAATGGGGCTTGGCGATGTACAGTGCGACCGAGCTCGCAGCGGCCGAGGTCAATGCGCAGGGCGGGCTTAAAATGGGTGCCAAAACCTGCAAGGTCGTGGTTGTGCCTTACGATAGTAAATACACTGCGGATGCGGCAGCGGCTGGGTCGAACGCACTTGCGGCGCAGGATATCAAGCTGATCGTCGGCCCCGTCGGCTCCCCCGAGGCGACCGGAATCAAGCCGGTTGCCGCGCGCAACGAACAACTGGCGTGGAACGCATCCTATGCAAAGAACGCGCTGGAGACCAAATATCCGCTGATGTTTCATATCGCACCGGGCCCTTCGGCTTGGGCCGATGCGGTGATCAAAAAAGCGAAGACAGTGTTCCCGATGAAATCGGTTGTGCTGATCGCCCCGAACGACCAAGGCGGCACCGACATCGCCAGCGTCGATGCCGAGGCTTACAAAGCCAATGGCGTCACCGCGACGGAAGAATACTACCAGCGTGGCACGACGAACTTCGCTCCGATCGTGACCCGCGTGCTGGCACTGAAGCCCGATGTGGTGGACACCGCTTCGTCCCCGCCCGGAGATGCCGGTGTGATCGTCAAGCAACTTCGTCTCGCTGGCTTCACCGGTGCAATCGGCCGGCTCGGCGGTCCCGGCACGGACGAAATCGTGCGTGTGTCCGGCGGTCTGGATGTGTTGCAGAACTTCTATTGGTTCGAAACCGTTGCGACTGCCGATCCTAAAGTGCAGGAAATCGACGCACTGTATAAGAAATTGCTGGGCAAGGACCCGGTCGGCGGCACTGCGATGTGGGCCGATCTGCCCGCCGCGCGCATGACGCTGAAAGCGGTGTCCATGGCCGGCACCGACGATGCCAAGGCTGTCGCCGTGGCCCTGCGCGCCATGCCCGTCGAAGATCCGAACATGGGCAAGGGCTACTGGACGGGCAAGAAAGCCTTCGGCATCGCGCAAGAACTGCACTTCCCGTTCGGCATCGGCATCATCAAGGACGGTAAGAACCTCGGTGTCGAGCGTCAGGAAGCCCATCGGGATTGACGTTTCCGGCGCGCATGCGCCGGGGCTGCGATGGCCGGAACCGGCTCGGCGACGACGGTAGGAACGAACGATTTTATGGAACAATTCCTCCAAGCCGGGATCATCGGCGTGAGCTTGGGCGCGCAATATGCTTTGCTCGCCCTAGGGTTCACACTGATTTTCGGCATTCTCGGCGTGGTGAATTTCTCCCATGGCGGATTTTATATGTTGGGCGGCTACGTCGCCTTCGCCTGTGTCGAGCATCTCGGTCTGCCGTACCCGCTGGCGGTCCTCGCCGCCATTCTGGTGACGGCGGCGTTGGGCTGGGTGTTCGAATTGCTGCTGATCGAGCGTCTGGTCGACGACCACCTTGCGACGCTGATGCTGACGCTGGGTCTCTATTTGGTGATGTCGACCGTCATGTTGCAGGTATTCGGGCCGCTGGCGATGGATTTTCGCTTTCCGGTGACCGGCGCCTTGCGCGCCGGGCCGATATACGCCCCGCTTGAAAATCTGATTGTGTTGGCGATCTGCCTGATGGCGATCCTGGGGCTGTGGCTGGTGCTGTTCCGTACCGATCTCGGCCGCGGCTTGCGCGCACTCGCCGACGATCGGCAGGTCGCGATGGCACAGGGCTTGCGCCCGCGCATCCTATTTCCGGCGGCCTTCGCCCTCGCCACCGGGTTGGCCGGTCTGACCGGCGCGCTGGTAACCCCCATTTTGTCGCTGTCGCCCGGCGTGGCCGATCCGGTCCTGGCGACATCGTTCCTGACCGTGATTCTAGGCGGCCTCGGCTCGTTGGGCGGTGCGGCGTTGGCCGCTTTCATCGTCGGCATCGTCGAAGCCTATACCAGCGTCTATTTCGGTGGCTCCATCGGGGCGCTCGTGCTGTTCGTCCTTGTCCTCCTACTCCTCGTTTTCCGGCCGCAAGGTCTGCTCGGCCGGGAGGCTCGGGGCGCATGACACCGCTGATTCCACGCGCACGCTTTCTCCTAGGCGGCGCCGAAATCGCCGCTATCCTGGTCTTTGCGGCCGCCTTCGCCGTGCCCACGATGACTCGCAGCGTGCTGGTCTACTCCGTCATGAATCAGGCCTTGGTGGGCGTGGTCGCGGCGCAGAGTGTTTGGATCATGCTGCGAATGAACCTGTTGAGCTTTGCGTCGCCCGCCTTCATGGCGATCGGCGGCTACACTGTCGCCATAGCCGGCCAGCACGACATCACCGACGCCTTCGTGCTGACCGCCGCCGCGTTCTTGCTGCCGGCGCTGGTTGCGGTGCCGCTGGGCGCGTTGGTGCTGCGCTTGAAGGGCACGTATTTCGTGTTGGTGACCTTCGTTCTGTCGCAGATCATGCAGTTGCTGCTGTTCGAAACCCCTGGGTTGACCGGCGGCTCGAACGGTATTTCCGGCATTCCGCCGGTCACCTTCCTCGGCACCGAACTGGCAACAAACAAGCAGGTCGTTCTGTTTGCCTGCGGAATCGCGTTGCTGGCCACGATTATCACCGCTTGCCTGACCCGCTATTTCCGCCAGCATTTCGCTGCTATCGAGGAAAACGAAATCCTGGCCGAGAGCCTCGGTCTGGTCGTGTGGCGTTACAAAGCGTTGGGCTTCGTCGTCGCCGCAGGGATTGCCGGGCTGGCGGGTTATTCGCTCGTCACGATGCTGCTGACCGCGCACCCCAGTTCGTTCGAATCAGGCACCGCCGTGGACTTCATCGCCTACACGATTGTCGGTGGCCGAGCATCGATTTTGGGGCCGGTGGTGGGCACGGCGTCGCTGGTTTACGCGACCAACCTTTTCGGCACCCACGGGCAATATGCGCAAGGCCTTTACGGTGCGCTGATCCTGGTCGTGGTGCTCGCATTGCGCGGCGGCGTGGTCGGCACCGTCGCGTCCCTGGTGCGGAGGATCCGATGAGCGAACTTCGTGTCGAGGGCCTTGCCAAACGCTTCGGCGGGCTAAGGGTCTTCCAGGATATTTCCTTCGTACTGCCATCCGGCGCGCTGCTCGGTGTCATCGGGCCGAACGGGGCGGGCAAGACGACGCTGATCAATGTCATTTCCGGCCGGCAGCCGGCATCGGCCGGGCGGATCGTGCTCGATGGGCGCGATGTCACCAACCAGCCGGCGCATGCCATTAGCCGCCTCGGCCTCGCGCGCAGCTTCCAACAGACCAACACGTTCAAAAGCGTTTCGGTCCGCGAAAACATCGCGCGCGCCATCCGATTCGGTCAGCGCGGTATTCCGAAAGGCTTGGAAAACCTGCTGATCGAGTTCGGCCTGACCGCGCGCCTGGACGAGCAATCCGACAAACTCCCGTACGGCCTGCAAAAAATGCTGGGGCTGGCGATGGCCTTCGCCACATCCCCGAAAGTGTTGCTGCTGGACGAACCGGCGGCCGGGTTGGAGCGTGCGGAACGCAACAATGTCGATCTTTTCGTTAAACATGTGCGCGAGGCCGGCGCGAGCGTATTGATCGTCGAGCACGATATGGACCTGATCCGTCGCCTGTGTCCGCGCATTTTGGTGCTGGATGCCGGTGTGCTGCTGGCCGACGGCTCTCCGGCCGAGGTACTGGCCCGTCCCGACGTCATCGCTGCCTATCTCGGCGACTCCGAGGAGGCCGCCTGATGCTGCTATCCATCGAAAATCTGCACGTTCGGTACGGCGGTATCGCCGCGCTGTCGGGTATCTCCATCGACGTGCCGGAAGGGGAGACCGTGCTGCTGGTCGGCGCCAACGGAGCCGGGAAATCCAGCACGATCAACGCCGTCATCGGGTTGGTCTCGGCCGCATCCGGCCGGATCGTGTTCGATGGCAAGGACCTGAGCACGATCCCCTGCGAGCGCCGTGCGCGTTTGGGCATCGGCTATTCGCCGGAGGGACGGCGGGTATTTGCGTCGCTGTCGGTCACCGACAACGTCCTGTCTGGCGCCTTCGGCCTCGGGCGCGCCAAGCAGAACGAAGCGCTGGATTGGTTGTGTTCGGTATTCCCGTTGCTGGTCGATCGTGCCAAGCAGCCGGCCGGACAGCTCAGCGGTGGACAGCAGCAAATCGTCGCGTTGGCGCGAGCGATGGCGTCGTTTCCGCGACTGTTGTTGATGGATGAGCCGTTTCTCGGGTTGGCGCCGGTTTGGATTCAGCAAATCGGCGAGGCGATCCTGCAACTGCGGGCGCGCGGCACCACCGTGCTGATGACCGAGCAGATGGCGCGCCCGGCATTCAAGTTGGCAACGCGCGGTTACGTGATGCGCGGCGGCGAGGTGCGGCGCAGCGGCACCGTCGCGGAAATCCGCGACCTCGCACTGGCGGACGAGTATTTGTAATCGGCGCTATGGCGCGCTTCGGACCAGACGAAACCCTATAAGCGGGACTTGGGTGCTTTTGCCGACACCCACCCGCACGCCGGACCGTACCGCAATCGGCATATTGGACCAGGACCCACCGCGTATCGGCCGCCGATCGCAATCGCCCGTTGTCGTAGCGGCGTCGGTCGCGCGTGTTTTGCCGTAATGCGCATCCCAACAATCCCGCGTCCACTGCCATGCGTTACCCAGCATGTCGTGGAGTCCGAACCCGTTCGGTGCGAACGAACCGGCTGGCGCTGTATAGACATAGCCATCGTCGCAGGGAAAAAAGGCGATGGGATCGTTGGGATTGTCGTGGTCCTTCCGCGCTAGCGAACGGTCTGCCGCGTTGGCGTTACTGCATGCATCGGCTCGATTTTCACCCCAATAGCGCGACCCGGTCGTGCCCGCTCGGGCTGCATATTCCCACTCGGCTTCCGATGGCAGCCGATAATGGGCTTCGGTTTGGCTGCCGATCCAGCGGGCGAAGGCTTCGGCGGCAGCGTAGTCCACGCAGACCACGGGATCGGTGTCCGATTGCGGGCGATCGGGAAAGGGGTTTTCCCAACAAGCCCCGGCACCGTAATGGGTGCGGGCGACGAAGGCGCGGAAATCGCCGACCGTGGTGTGGTGTTTCGCCATATAAAAATCGTGTCGAATGACGACCCGATGCACGGGGCGAGCCGGATCGTCGTAGTCCGGCGGTGCGCCTTCGCTGTGGGTTTCGGCTAGCGGAATGCCGCGTTGGTATCGGCCGTGCGGGATAGAAACCATAACTGGGCAATGTTGGCAGGCGTCGCGGATTTCTTTCGGTGCGGCATAGGCATGAATCGGTAGTCCGAATAGGATGCCGGCCAAAACTGTGTAACGCAGGAGCATGTCGGTCAATCCATCGCCGCGTGCGAATCCTCCGGGGCCGGCCGAGGCGCGGTGCGCGGGCGGCGCATCAGCAACAATAACGCCAGCGCCGGCATGGTGGTGAAAATCATCATCCGGTAATCGTCGATAAACGCGATGATTTGCGCCTGTTGATTCACCACCCGATCCAACAATGCCGCGCCGCGATGCGTCAACGGGTTCCAAACGTGCTCCACCGTGCTGCTGTTGAAAAGCGCGCGATTGAACGGCGTCACCGAGGAACCGATCTCGGCGTGCAATGTTTGCGTATTGTGCGACAGCATGAACGACGTGACGGACACCCCGATTGCCGCGCCGATATTGCGGCTGAGCGAGAAGAGCGAGGCGCCGTCGGTGCGGTACTGTGCCGGCAGGGTGGCGAAGGCGATTACTTGCAAGGGGATGAACAAGAAGCCCAAGCCCATGCCTTGGAAGACAATAGTGCCGACGATGCGGGATTGCGCGACATCCGGCGTCCAGTGCGTCATTTCCCAGATCGAGCAAATCAGCATCGTAATGCCGCAGGCCATGATTTTGCGGGGATCGATCTTGGCGGCCAATCGCCCGCCGATCAGCATCGCGCACATCGTGCCAATGCCACGGGGGGCCATGATCAGGCCGGCGGCCTCGACGGGGTAGTTCGCCAAGTTTTGCAACCATGGCGCCATCAACGACGAACTGGACACCAAGATCGTTCCGGCGGCGAACATCATTGCCGCACCGGCGGAGAAGTTGCGATTGTTGAACATCGCCGGCGGAATGAACGGGCGGTCGGCCGTCAACATATGCACAACGAATAAATATACGCCGAGGGCGCCGAGCACGGCTTCGACGACGATCTCGCGAGAGGTAAACCAGTCTTGGTCGCCGCCGCGATCCAGCATCAATTGTAACGATCCAATGCCCAGCGATAGGACGCCGAAACCGATCCAGTCGAATTTCATGTTAAAATTCGGGTGCGAACGCGGCATGAAAAGAATCAGCCCGACCGTCGCTAAAATCCCGAAGGGTATATTGATATAAAATACGAAACGCCAATTATAAAGCTCGGTGAGATATCCGCCGAGGGTGGGGCCCAGGATCGGCCCGATCATTACCCCCATGCCCCAGATCGCCATCGCTTGGCCGCGTTTTTCCGTGGGATAAATATCCATCATGGTCGATTGCGATAACGGAACCAGAGCAGCGCCGAACATGCCTTGCAGAATGCGGAAAATCACCACTTGCATCAGGGATTGTGCCGCGCCGCACATGACGGACGTCGCGGTGAACCCGATCAAGCAGACGATATAAAGGTATTTGCGCCCGAACCGCGCCGCGAGCCAGCCGACCGGCGCGGTCATGATGGCGGCGGCGGTAATGTAGGACGTCAGAACCCAAGTGATTTCGTCGTAACTCGCGGACAAGCTGCCTTGCATGTAGGGCAGCGCCACGTTGGCGATCGTCTGGTCCAGCGCCTGCATCAACGTCGCGCACACGGTGCATAAGGTGATGAGCATCCGGTGCGGAACCGGATCGGCCGGCGATACGGCCATGGGTTAGAATAGATCGTGGATCGAACGGCGGTGACCGGTATCGATCTCGACTTCCACGCTCATGCCGGCGCGAAGTTCGGGGTCGCCGGGCTTGCGTTCGAAGGCGATCCGAACCGGAATGCGCTGAACCACCTTCACCCAATTGCCCGAGGTATTTTGCGCCGGAAGAATGGAAAATTCGGACCCGCTATTGGGGGCAATGCTTTCTACCGTCGCTTTCCAAGAACGTCCCGGATACGTATCCACCGTCAAATGCACGGGATCGCCCAATTTCACAAATGTCAGCTCGGTTTCTTTCGGATTGGCTTCGATCCAGATACGGTCGGTCGATATCAAACCGAATGCGGCGGTCGCAGCGGCGAGATACATCCCTGGCTGCACCGAATCCACCTGCGTCACGATGCCGCCGAACGGCGCGCGGATGACGGTATGATCGAGTTGGCGCTGTGCCTCGTCCAACCGCGCTTGGGCTTGCAGATAGTCGGACATGCGGCGAACATCGACCTCGGGGTCGCCGCCGAGGCGGGCCAGTTGTACCTCGGCCGCGATTTTCAGCGCCGATACGCTCTGTTGATTGGCGGCGAGCTGATAGCGTGCATTGTCGTATTCCGACCGCGTGACGCCGCCGCTTTTGACCAAGGCTGCGAAGCGCTCGAAATTCGCTTGGTCGGACGCGACTTGCGCCTCCTTCACTGCGACATCGCCGAGCATACGTTTGTATTCGAGCTTCATGGCGTTGAGGCTTGAAATGGTGCCGCCGAGATTGGCTTTGGCCGCCGCAACAGCGATCTCGAACGGCCGAGGATCGAGCCGCAGCAGCACATCGCCCTTGGCGACGCGCTGGCCTTCCTTGACCGGGATGTCCTGCACAATACCTGTGACGTCGGTGGCCAGCACTTCCTTGGCCGCGCGGACATAGGCGTCGTCGATGGTGACGTAGCGCCCGCCGGTCAGCCAGAAATAGCCGGCCCCGACTGCGACGATCAGGATACCGCCGAGCATGAGAATGGGGCGAAGGGCACGCCGGCCGAGGTCATGGCCGATCGCAAATCCCTCACCGGCGACTATCTCACAGGCCGCAAATCCGTGCCGGTACCCGCCAAGCGGCGCAAGGCCCAGCCAGGCCGCGTGCTGAAAGTGGTGGGCGCGCGGGGCAACAACCTGAAGAATGTGACGGCGGAAATCCCGCTGGGCACCTTCACCTGCATCACCGGCGTCTCGGGCGGGGGCAAATCGACCCTCGTCATCGATACGCTCTTCAAGGGCGTGGCGCGGCGGCTCAACGGGGCCATGGAGCATCCGGCGCCCCATGACCGCATCGAGGGGCTGGAGCATCTCGACAAGGTCATCGACATCGACCAGTCGCCCATCGGCCGCACGCCGCGCTCCAACCCGGCGACCTATACGGGCGCCTTCACCCCCATCCGCGAATGGTTCGCCCAATTGCCCGAGGCCAAGGCGCGCGGCTATGCGCCCGGCCGCTTCTCCTTCAACGTGAAGGGCGGCCGCTGCGAGGCCTGCCAGGGCGACGGGCTCATCAAGATCGAGATGCACTTCCTGCCCGACGTCTATGTCACCTGCGATGTCTGCAAGGGCAAGCGCTACGACCGCGAGACGCTGGAGGTGAAATATCGCAACAAGTCCATCGCCGACGTGCTCGACATGACCGTCGAGGAGGCGCGCGAACTCTTCAAGGCCGCCCCCTCCATCCGCGACAAGATGCAGACCCTCACCCGCGTCGGCCTCGACTATGTGCATGTGGGCCAGCAGGCCACGACCCTGTCAGGCGGCGAGGCGCAGCGCGTCAAGCTGTCGAAGGAGCTGTCGCGCCGCTCCACCGGGCGCACGCTCTACATCCTGGACGAGCCCACCACCGGCCTGCAT
>JBAXFK010000010.1:0-35828 GCA_037139955.1 Rhodospirillales bacterium | reverse complement strand
TAGCTGGCCCACACCATATAGCCGCCTGTGGTGTGCAGCACGCCCTTCGGTTTGCCGGTGCTCCCCGACGTATACAAAATGAACAATGGGTCTTCCGCGTTCTGCTCGGCGGGGGGGCAATCGGCCAACACCGCGGCGCACAGCGCTGCGTAGTCGTGGTCGCGGCCCGGCTTCATGGCGATCTCGCCGCCGGTCACCGCCACCACGATGACGTTCTGCACGCTCGGGCATGTATCTAGCGCGGCGTCGGCGTTGACCTTCAATGGCACCTTGCGCCCGCCGCGACGGCCTTCATCGGCAGTGATCAACAGAGTGGAGCCGCAATCCTGAATGCGGTTCGCGAGACTGTCGGGGGAGAAGCCGCCGAACACCACCGAATGAATGGCGCCGATCCGAGCGCAGGCGAGCATCGCGACGGCGGCTTCGACGACCATGGGGAGGTAGATGGTGACCACGTCGCCTTTGTTTACGCCAAGGTCCTTCATGGCATTGGACAGGCGGCACACTTGCTCGTGCAATTCGCGGTAGGTGACGTGCTTGCTGACGGTGGGATCGTCGCCTTCCCAAATAATCGCGGTCTGGTCGCCGCGTGTCGCGAGATGTCGGTCGAGGCAGTTGGCCGAGGCATTCAATGTCCCATCCTCGAACCATTTAATCGAGACATCGCCGGTAAAGCTGGTGTTCTTGATTTTGTTCGGCGTCTTCATCCAAGCGATGCGCTTGGATTCTTCGGCCCAAAAGGCGTTGGGGTCGCGCGCGGCGCGGTCGAACATGTCCTGATATTTCGCGCGGTCGATATGGGCGCTCGCGGCGACTTCTGGCCGAACCGGGAAGAGTTGGCCTTCTGGGTGGTGGTGGGTTTCGGACATCGGCCGGGTTCCTTCCTTTTCTGGCGCGCCTCGCTTATTGCCACGCGAGGAACCGCCTGTGTAGGGGTTCGGTTCGACGTCGCGCCCGCCAAAGCCCTGCTGCCGTCAGACCGAACACCGCGAGGGCCGAGGGTCCGGGAATGCTGTCGTCCCCGACCGCATACAAGGTCGCGTTGTCGATCGCGTAGGCGGTGCCGTCGGGACCGATCGGGGGGCGGGGTATAGGCCTCCCCAATGCCCGCCGTCACGTAGGTCCCCACCCCTGAGGCGAAAATTCGCGCGATCTTGCAATAGCCTTTCGACAGGCTGCGGACGGCCTTATCGGCCTATCGTTCGATGGCTTCGACAACCGGTTGCTCCGGTCGGAGTGTTCGGATAGAAGATTAGACGTCTAGACAAATTATCGCATCAGGAACGACCGCCGATGTCTGTTTTCGCCGCTGCTGCCACGCCCGACCGGCGTGCCGCCGACAGACGCCGCACTTTGGCCGTTGCGGGCACGGCGCACGCGCTGCACGATGGTTTTACCGATCTAATTTATGTGTTGCTGCCCGTGTGGCAGGCCGAATTCGCATTGGGCTACGGCGTGCTGGCGATGATCCGGGCGTTGTACACCGGAGCGATGGCCAGCCTACAGATTCCCGCTGGGCGACTGGCGGAGCGTTTGGGGGGCAAGACCGTCTTGGTTTTAGGAACGGCGATCGCCGCGTCGGGCTACATCCTGGCGGGATTGTCGGGCGGACTGGTCGGTCTGGGAGTCGCGCTCGCGGTCTCGGGCGCGGGTGCCAGCACGCAGCACCCCATCGCTTCTGCCGCCGTGTCGCGTGCCTATGGGGCCAATGCGAGAGCTCCGCTGGGGATATACAATTTCGCTGGCGATGTCGGGAAAGCCGTGCTGCCGGCGACCACCGCCATCTTGCTGACCGCGATGCCCTGGCGCCACGCGGTCTTTCTTTTAGCCACCTTGGGTTTCGTCGTTGCCGCCGGCATTGCTTTGCTTCTCCCGAGCGGCACTGGAACGATCGAAAAATCGCCAGCCAAGGGAAAACCATCCGGCCAAGGGCGGGGCGGCTTCCCATTGTTGCTCGGTATTGGCGTGCTCGACAGCGCGGTTCGCATGGGCTTCCTGACTTTTCTACCGTTTTTGTTGCGGGAAAAAGGCGCCTTGCTGCCGGAAATCGGCTTCGCTTTGACCCTTGTGTTCGCCGGTGGCGCGGCGGGGAAATTCGCCTGCGGTTGGCTCGGCGCGCGCCTCGGCGTGTTGTGGACCGTGCTGGCGACCGAGGGCGGAACCGCAGCCGCGATCCTTGGCATTCTGGTATTGCCTCTGACCCCCGCGCTCTTTTTGCTGCCGTTGCTTGGCACGATGCTTAATGGAACGTCGTCGGTGTTGTACGGGTCGGTGCCGGAATTGGCTCCGCCCGGCCGAACCGAGCGTGCGTTCGCCCTATTTTACACGGGCACAATCGGCTCCGGCGCGTTGGCACCGATCCTGTTCGGGATGCTCGGCGATGCGGCGGGCGTGGATTGGGCAACCGCCGCAGCGGGCCTCGCGGCGCTCGCGACTATTCCTTTGGCGGTGGCCTTGGCGCCCCGGCTGGCGCGGGTCTGACCGCCTACAACCCCGCGTTCGCCGCCACGCAAATCATGCCGTTCCGAATTTCGAACGGCACCTTTTCCAGCAAATCCCCCTTGCAAGGGCCACTGATGCACTTGCCGTCCGCGATTTCGAACTCCGCGCCGTGGGTGGCGCAGATGATATACCGCTTGTCCAACGACATGAATTTGTTCGGCATCCAGTCCAGCGGTGTGCCGATATGCGGGCAGGAGTTCAGATAGACGATCGTCGTGTCGCCCTGCCGCACCGCCATCAGGCCGGTGAAGCCGCCGGGCGCTGGGGGGAAACCCAGGGCGTCGCCATCGGGAATGTCCTCCGGCCGGCAAAGTTCACGCACGTCTTCCGCGATCAGAGTTTGCATTCGCCCATCCGGCAAAGCCGGTCCCAGTGTTCGGGTGAAATGGCCATGACCGATAGCCGCGACTGGCGTACCAGCGCGACGTCGGCCAACTCGGGTGTTGCCTTGATAACCGCCAGCGTGACGGGCTTAGGCACCGGCACGACGGCACGCATATCGACGCAGACCCAATCGCCGGTTTCGGCTGTCGGGTCGGGATAGGCCTCCCGAGCGACTTCGACGATCCCGACGATCTCTTTGCCGATGTTGGAGTGGTAGAAGAACGCTCGGTCCCCGGCTTTCATGGCCTTCATGTTGTTCTTGGCCATGTGGTTGCGCACGCCGGTCCACGGCTCCACGCCGTTCGCGACCTGTTGGTCCCAGGAAAACGCGTCGGGTTCGGACTTCACCAGCCAGTATTGTGCCATGCAGGAGGGTTCCGGTTCGGAGCTGTCCACCCACATAACCGCAATAGGCCGCCGCTTCAAACCAAAGGCCGGATCGGATACAATGCCGTTGTGAGTAATTCTTCGACCCGGTCGCTGCACCGCTTTGCCAACCCCGGCCAGTTCCTGCGCCTGTCGGGCTCGGTGCTGCCGTATCTGGCGGTTGGCGCCGTTGTCCTGACGGCCATCGGTCTCGGTTGGGGGTTGTTTTTGTCGCCCGCCGATTATCAGCAGGGGGACGCGGTGCGGATCATGTATGTGCATGTCCCCTCCGCTTGGCTCGCCACCGCCGGATACTCCGGCCTCGCGCTATGTTCGGTCGCTTCGCTGATATGGCGTCACCCGCTGGCAGATCTGGCTGCGGCCGAAATTGGGCCCGTTGGTGCCGGCTTCACAGCGCTGTGTTTGGCTACGGGCAGCCTTTGGGGCAAGCCGATGTGGGGCGCTTGGTGGGTCTGGGATGCTCGGCTGACTTCGGTTCTGGTGCTATTTTTCTTGTATATCGGCCATATCGCGCTGGTCCGCGCCTTCGACGACCCGACCCGAGGCTACCGCGCGGGCGCGATCCTGGCCTTGGTTGGGGTGGTGAACTTGCCGGTGATCAAGTTCAGCGTCGATTGGTGGAACACGCTGCACCAGCCGGCGTCGATCAAGCTGACGGGATCGGCAACGATGGCACCCGAGATGCTGTGGCCGCTGCTGATTTGCGCTATCGGTTACACGCTGGCCTTCGCCACCATTGTCACGATGCGCACCCGCGCGGCGGTGATGGAACGTCGGATTCGCGGCTTGCTGATGGCCCGAGCGGCATCGGACCCCGGCGCATGACACATCTAGCTTTTGTCGCGGTGGCATACGTGCTGGGCATTGGCATCCCCATCGCCTACGCGCTGGCCGCATGGCAGCGCGTAGGCGCCGCGCGCCGAAAGCTGGCCGCGATCGACCCGAGGGGACAGCGCCCATGACGCGCAAGCGCCGCCGCATGTATGTACTGCTGGCCTGCGGCATCGGTCTCGGTTCTGCCGCCGCACTGACGCTGACGGCGTTCAGCGATAATCTTGTGTTTTTTGTCTCCCCGTCCGACGTCGCGACGAAGGGCGCCAGCGGGCGTACCGTGCGTTTGGGTGGGTTGGTGGAGCAAGGCAGCATACAGCGCGGCGCGGGTGGGGCGACCTTCAAAGTTACCGATGGCAACAGCGCCGTGACGGTGCGATACGCCGGGATTCTGCCGGATTTGTTCCGGGAAGGGCAGGGCGTTGTGACCCTTGGCACGTTACAGCCGGACGGTAGCTTCAAGGCGTCCGAGGTCCTGGCCAAGCACGACGAGACCTACATGCCCAAGGAAGTGGCCGAGGCATTGAAAAAATCCGGCCAATGGAAACCCGAGACCGGCGCGCCCCCGTCGGCCTCCACTGGAAACAAGCGATGACCGAGCAGAAAACCGAGCAGACAGAAGCCCCCAAGCCGGCTGTGCAAAAGCCGCTCCCGAAGGAAATCGGCGGCGCCAAAGGTCCGGAACCCACCCGCTACGGCGATTGGCAGCATAAAGGGCGCTGCACCGATTTCTGATCAGGCGCGCCGGCGTATCGCGGCTTCGACCGTGTTCTCCAGCAAGCAGGCAATGGTCATCGGCCCGACACCGCCGGGTACCGGGGTGATCGCGCCGGCCCTATCCAGACATTCCGTATAAGCCACATCGCCGACCAGGCGTCCGTCCGGTAGGCGGTTGATGCCGACATCGACGATCGTGGCGCCATCGGCAATCCAGTTGCCGCGCACCATTTCCGGCCGGCCGGTGGCCGCGATCAGGATGTCGGCGCGGCGGCACTCGGCGGGTAGGTCGCGTGTGCGGGAATGGGCGATGGTTACTGTCGCGTCGGCGGCAAGCAACAGCGCCGCCATCGGACGCCCGACGATGGACGATCGGCCCAGAACCAGCGCCCGAGCACCGGACAACGCCACCCCGGCATGCTTGAGCAACTTCATCGTCCCGGCCGGCGTACAGGGGACCAAGCCCGGCCGTCCCATCGCCAGTGCTGCGACGTTGGCTGGGTGGAAGCCGTCGACGTCTTTTGCCGGGTCGATCGCCTGGATCACCGCCCCGGCATCGATATGCGGCGGCAAAGGCAGTTGCACCAAGATGCCGTCTGTCGCTGGATCGGCGTTCAGCCGAGCGATTTCGACCAGCAGCACGGTTTGCGGCGTGTCGGCAGGCATACGCACGGTTTTGGCCAGAATCCCGGCCTCCTTTGCCGCGCGGTCTTTGCTGCGGACGTAGACGGTGCTGGCGGGATCGTCCCCGACTAGAACGACTGTCAGGCCGGGCACGAAGGGCAAGGTCGCGACTCGGGCTGCTACGGTCGTCCGCAGCGCGGCTGCCACCGCTTTGCCGTCGATGATGCGTGCGGTCACAGAAGGTCTGCCTTCGCCGTCAGAGTTTCGGTATCGCCCGCCACGTGAATGACCTTTTCTCGGTTGGAGGCGCCGATTACGACGCTGACGGCGCTAGGGGAAACCCCGAAAGTACGGGCTAGGATCGTACAGGCGGCTTTGTTGGCTTTGCCGTCTTCGGCCGCTTCGCTGACGCCGACCCGCAGGCGAAGGCCGTCGGCGGATTGCATCGTGCCCTGCACGCCGGCCCGTCGGGCCTTCGGCTGTACTTTTACCGCGATCGAGATACCGCCGGGGATCGGCCGCCAGAAGGAGGTCAGACGATCAAGCTTAGCCATCGGCCGGTCGCGATGGCTTCGTATAGCCGTTCCAGGATCGGCAAGATCGCGAGTTGGATCAGCGCGAGGAGAATCATCGGGCTGAGATCGATCGCCCCGAAATTCGGTAGCATGCCCCGGATCGGTCGCAGCACCGGCTCCGTCGCTCGGTTCAAGAAATCCCCGATGGCCCAGACGGTGCGGTTACGCATGTCCAACACCCCGAAGGAGCCGAGCAAGCTGAAGACCACGGCGCCGATGACGACGTAGGTGTAGATCCTGATGACGAAAAACAGCAGGGTGAACGCTATGGTGATCATACGCACGCTCCGAATGCCGGACGGAAGCTAGCGGCCGGCTTCGGTGCCCGCAACGCCCGATGCGATGGGGGATGAAAAACTGGCGAAGTGCGCTTGACTTCTGGCGGCGGCATAAGCATGTTCCGCGCCCTGCGACGACCCCAGCCGATCGGGGTGGCCGTCACGCGTGGGATGGGGCTGTAGCTCAGTTGGGAGAGCGCCTCGTTCGCAATGAGGAGGTCAGGGGTTCGATTCCCCTCAGCTCCACCATCCCCGTCGCTTCTCCAAGTTCTTAGCCGAAAGGCGGCCCCGAACCAGGTAACGGTCCAGGGCACCCATTTCGAATTTAGCCTAACAGCGCCTTGCGGAAATTCTCCCGCTCCATGTGCGGCACCAAATTGCGCTTTTCTTTCAGCGGCGGGCCTTCTTTCACGCGTAGCAGGATGAAACGCAGCCCGCTTTCCCGCATCAGGCGGCGGCCTTCTTCCAGGTCGGTTTCGGTGTTGATCGTGTGTACGGCTGGGAAGCCCGAGCCTGCCGCGATGGTGTCCAGACGGACGCCGAGGCCGGTGTGGCTTTCTTGGTTTCCAGTCTCTCCATAGTGCCCGTTATCGACGCAGATCACCGTTAGGTTTGGCGGGTTCTGGAGCGCAATGGTTGCCAGTCCGCCAATGCTCATGAGTAGGTCGCCGTCGCCGGTTACCAGCAGCACTTTCTTCTTCGGCTGTGCGAGAGCAAGCCCAAGCGCGGTCATCAGCGCCGCACCCATTGCACCGCCCATGGCGAACAAATTGGGGGAGTTGCCGGTCATCGCCGACAATTCTTGTGCTGCACCGGCCAGTCCGGTCACGATCAGGAAGTCTTGCGGCCGGTCGATGAGCGCGGGGACGGCCTGACGGCGATCCAGCACGGCGTCCGGTAGGTTCGATGTCGGTAGTTTCTGCAATGCGGCCACGATCCAAATCCTCCTTTAAAATTTCTTGGCGCCAAGCAGGCGTTGGCCGAGCAGGACGGCGACGGCTTGGCTCGATTGGAAGACCATGGTGAGCGCGGCGGTTACGGTGGGGATCACGTCCTCGGGCGCATCGCAGCGCAGGACGATAACGCCCATGGCTTTCAAGACGGGTTCGGTGGCCTGACCCATGGGGAACTGCCACGGGTTGCCCTCGCCGAAGTCGCCGCGCATGGACACCAATGTGAGCAGCGGGAAGCGGCAGCCGTTGATAAGCGACAACAGGTTGATGCAGTTGCCCACACCGGACGATTGCATCAGCAGCACCGCGCGTTCGCCGCCCAGATCGGCACCGGCGGCCAGGGCCACACCCTCCTCCTCGGTCGTCAGGGGGATAGAATATGCGTTGGGGTCGGCGAGCGAGCGGTTGATCAATACTTTGTGACCGGCATCGGGCACATAGGCGAATTGGGTCACGTTGGCGGATCGTAGCAAATCGTAAAGCCGATCCGGCCAGTTGCTGGCGTCGGTCATGGTCGTGCTCCTTGTGACGCGGCTTGTTTTCCTGCCAGCGCCGAACGATACGGCCAGCCGCCGCCATGGCGGCCGGGAGCCGCGTTCATACACGATCCCCGCACGCACCCAAACCGCCGCACGCTAGGCCTAAGGTGGATCGGCGAAGGCTTCGATCGTCTGGCCGAGCAGTGGGTCGAAGGCAGGCAAATAGGCACCGATGTGACCGTCCGGCTCCGGGGGGAGGAAGACCGATTGCAGGCGCACCCGTGCCGTCGATGCGATATGTAGCCGCCAACTCGGGTCGGGGTCGTAGGGATCGTCGCGCAATTGCACCAGCACGACGCGAGTCTCGGGGGCCGCTGCCGCCCCCCACAACGCCGCCCAGTCTTTCCGCGCCTGCGGCTGTCGTTCCGAGCTGGTGCCATGCGCCGCGACCGAGATCGCGACGATCGCATCCGCCAACCCGGGGTGCGCCATTGCTGTCAGGGCGATCCAGGCGCCGCGCGAGTGGCCGGCAATCGCGATATAGCGGTAGCCGCGCCTGCGAAGGGCGGTCAGGCCGTGCGCTAGTGTCTCGGCGCCGCCCGCCAAGGGGTCGTTGCCACGAGGCCGAGCGAATTGGAACACGTCTAGCCTATGACTGGCGAGCCGGCCGACGATGTCCGGCGGATCGGGTGGGCCCGGCTGGTCCTTGCCGTACATGCCGGGCAGCCATACGAGTGCGCCTCGCGCATCGTGCGGGCCGACGAACGGGTAAAGGGGGCTGGGCGGAAACGGCCAATCCGCGCCGAACGCCGGCGCGGCGAACATCAACAGTAGCCCGATCAGCCGAAACACGCCGCCAAAACCTGCGCGAACGCCCGTGCGCGGTGGCTGATCGCGTGTTTTGCGTCGGGGTCGATTTCGCCGAACGTTGCTGTTCCGCCGGACGGTAGAAAAATCGGATCGTAGCCGAAGCCGTTCGTCCCGCGCGGTGGCCAGACGACGGTGCCGTCGATGCGGCCGAGGAAGGTCTCGGTATGCCCGTCCGGCCAAGCGAGGCACAACGCGGCGACGAACCACGCGCGCCGATCGGGGGCGGGGCCGATGCGCTCGTTCGCCAGCGCCATGGCTTGACCGAAATCTTTGGATGGCCCGGCCCAGCGTGCCGACAGTACCCCTGGCGCGCCGTCCAGCGCGGCGACGCCGAAGCCGGAGTCGTCGGATAAAGCCGGCAGCCCGGTTGCGATCGCCGCTGCCAGTGCCTTGATGCGGGCGTTGCCGGCGAAATCCGGCGCGTCCTCGACAGGTTCCGGTAGGCCGAGCGCGCCTGCCGAGACCACGTCGATGCCGTGCGGTGTCAGCAAGGCTTCGATTTCGCGCAGTTTGCCCTTGTTGTGGCTTGCGAGGACCAGTTTCGCGCCGGGTTGGAGCTTACGCGCCATTCAGTCCCCCAAAGCCGCTCGTTGCGCGGCGAATAATTCGGAGGTGCCAGCGCGAGCGAGGGACATCAGTCCATTGAACTGGGCCTCGGAGAAGCTGGTCTTTTCTGCGGTTGCCTGGATTTCAACGAGCCCGCCGTCGTTGGTCAGCACGAAGTTGGAGTCGGCCTCGGCGTTCGAGTCTTCGTCGTAATCGAGGTCCAGCACGGCGGTGCCATTGTAGATGCCGCAGGACACGGCAGCGACTTGCCCGAGCAGCGGGACGGTCTTGACGATGTTCATTTTTACGAGGTGGCGGAATGCCAGGGACAGCGCGACCCAGGAGCCGGTGATCGCGGCGCAGCGGGTGCCGCCGTCGGCGTTCAGGACATCGCAGTCGAGGGTAATTTGCATCTCCCCCATCGCCTCGCGGTCCACCACGGCGCGGAGCGAACGTCCGATCAGGCGTTGGATTTCTTGGGTACGGCCGGATTGCTTGCCGCGTGCGGCTTCGCGATCGCCGCGGGTGTGGGTGGCGCGCGGCAGCATACCGTACTCGGCCGTGACCCAGCCTTTGCCGGTGTTGCGCAGGAAGGGCGGTACCCGAGTTTCGACGCTGGCGACGCAGAGCACCTCGGTATTGCCCATTTTAATCAGGCACGAGCCTTCGGCATGGCGGGCGAAGCCGGTGGTCATTGAAACGACGCGTAGGGCGTCGGCGGCGCGGCCGGAAGGGCGCATGAAGTGGGGTATCCTCGAGGTTTTAGGTTTCGTGGCGGTTCATACAGGGGGCGCGCGGCCAGGGCTACCGGGCACGCATGCCGTGCAGCAATACAAGGAAGGCGGCGAGCAGCAGGGCCGCCCCGGTTTGATGCGCGACCCCTAGATCGATCGGCACCACGGATAGCAGGGTCCAAACGCCGAGGCCGTATTGCAGCGCCGTTATCGCGCCGACCGCCGCGATTCTTCTGCGTAATGTCGCGATGCGCCAGCCGGTGGCGATTGTTGCCAAGGCGACCGCCAATGTCAGGGTCGCGAGCAGGCGGTGATCGAACTGTACGGCGGCGACATTTTCGGTCATGTTACGCACAAAGGGGTGCATATCGGTGTAGCCGGCGGGAATCAGGCGACCGTCCATCAGGGGGAAAGTGTTGTAGGTCAGGCCCGCGTGCAGGCCTGCGACGAAGCCTCCGGCCAGGATCGTCAGGCTCACCGACACGGTTCCGCAGCGGACCAATATTGCGAAAAATCGCGGAGCCGGCGGCGCTGGGGTTGGCGGCGGCAGTTGCGATAGGCCGGTCCAGACGATCGCGCCATACAACAGCAGTGCCATCCCCAAATGAACGACCAACCGATAGGGCGAGACGGCGGTGGAATCGGGTAGGAAGCCGGATGCTACCATGAACCAGCCGACAGCGCCTTGCAGGCCTCCAAGCACGAAGAGGCCCGCGAGGTGCCATCGGAGCGTGCGGGATAGGCGACCGGTCCACCAAAACCATAGGAGCGGCAGCAGGAAGACCAGCCCGATTGTGCGGCCCCACAGACGGTGCGCCCATTCGAGCCAGAAGATGCGCTTGAAGCCGTCCAATCCGAAGCCGTGGTTCACCAGATCGTATTGCGGGATCTTCTGATAAAGGGTGAACAGGCGTTGCCACTCGGCGTCGGACAGGGGCGGCAGGGCGCCCATCAGCGGCGCCCATTCCATGATCGATAGGCCCGATCCGGTCAGGCGGGTGGCGCCGCCCAAGGCGATCATGACCAGGATCGCCCCGGCCACGGCGAACAACCAAAGGGCGACAGGGCGGGAATTGGGGCTGGGCAACGGCATGCCGTCTATATAGAGAGGCGCCGCAGTCGGCGGGCATGCGATTTTTTCCACCCTGTCCGCCTTGACTCCCAACGCCCCGGCGCCTAGATCGCTGGCACTCCCCAGGGGGGAGTGCTAACAATCGGTCGGGTGCTTTTGCATAAGGTCCGATCCGGTGTTGGCAGGCCCAACCCCTCAGCCGGCATTTTGTGGCTGAGTCGCACTCAGGAGCGATCCTATGAATTTCCGTCCCCTGCACGACCGCGTCGTGGTCAAGCGGATCACCGCCGAAGAAAAGACCGCCGGCGGCATTATCATCCCCGACACGGCCCAGGAAAAGCCGATGGAAGGCGAAATCGTCGCTGCCGGCCCTGGCGCCCGCAACGAGAACGGCCAACTGGTGGCGCTCGATGTCAAGGCCGGCGACCGCGTGCTGTTCGGCAAGTGGTCCGGCACCGAAGTGAAGCTCAATGGCGAAGACCTTCTGATCATGAAGGAATCCGACATCATGGGCGTCGTCGAGACCGCTGGGAAGAAGAAGTAAGCTTCTTCCGTCCCTTCCATTTACAATCGCCTAACGAAGGAATCTCATCATGGCTGCTAAAGACGTACGGTTCGGTGGCGACGCGCGCGCTCGCATGCTGCGCGGTGTGGACATTCTGGCCGATGCGGTCAAAGTCACCCTGGGTCCTAAAGGCCGCAATGTCGTGCTCGACAAGAGCTTCGGCGCGCCGCGGATCACCAAGGACGGCGTGACCGTCGCCAAGGAAATCGAGCTAGCCGACAAGTTCGAGAACATGGGCGCCCAGATGGTGCGCGAAGTGGCCTCGAAGACCAACGACATCGCGGGCGACGGCACCACCACCGCCACCGTTCTGGCGCAGGCGATCGTGCGCGAAGGCGCCAAAGCGGTCGCCGCCGGCATGAACCCGATGGACCTGAAGCGCGGCATCGATAAGGCCGTTGCGGCCGTCGTCGAAGAGCTGAAAAAGCGCTCCAAGAAGATCACCACCCCGGCCGAGACGGCCCAGGTCGGCACGATCAGCGCCAACGGCGAATCCGAAATCGGCAAGATGATTGCCGAAGCGATGCAGAAGGTCGGCAACGAGGGTGTCATCACCGTCGAAGAAGCCAAGGGCATTGCCACCGAACTCGATGTCGTCGAAGGCATGCAGTTCGATCGTGGCTACGTCTCCCCGTATTTCATCACGAATGCGGAAAAGATGATCGCGGACATGGATAACCCCTACATCCTGATCCACGAGAAGAAGCTGTCGGGCCTGCAGCCGATGCTGCCGCTGCTCGAAGAAGTGGTGAAGTCCGGCCGTCCGCTGGTGATTATCGCCGAAGACGTCGAAGGCGAAGCCTTGGCGACCTTGGTCGTGAACAAGCTGCGCGGCGGTCTGAAGATCGCGGCCGTGAAGGCGCCGGGCTTCGGCGATCGCCGTAAGGCGATGCTGGAAGACATCGCGATCCTGACCGGCGGCACTGTGATCAGCGAAGATCTCGGTATCAAGCTCGAGAGCGTGAAGCTCGCCGATCTCGGCAAGGCCAAAAAGGTCCTGATCGAGAAAGAGAACACCACGATCGTCGAAGGCGCTGGCAAGAAGGCCGACATCCAAGGCCGTTGCACCCAGATCCGCGCGCAGATCGAGGAAACCACCTCCGACTACGATCGTGAGAAGCTGCAAGAGCGTCTCGCGAAGCTGGCCGGCGGCGTCGCGATCATCCGCGTCGGTGGCAGCACCGAAGTAGAAGTGAAAGAGCGCAAGGACCGCGTCGACGACGCCCTGCACGCAACCCGCGCGGCTGTCGAAGAAGGCATCGTTCCGGGCGGCGGCGTGGCTCTGGCCCGCTCTTCCTTGATCCTTGGCAAGCTGAAGGGCGCGAACGAAGACGAGCGCGTCGGCATCGAGATCGTTCGTAAGGCGATCACCGCACCGATGCGTCAGATCGCCGAAAACGCCGGCGAAGACGGCGCCGTGATTGCCGGCAAGACGCTGGAAAACAGCGAATACAACTACGGCTACGACGCCCAGTCCGGTGAGTTCAAGGACATGGTGAAGTCCGGCATCATCGACCCGACCAAGGTTGTGCGCACCGCATTGCAGGACGCCGCTTCGATCGCCGGTCTGTTGGTGACGACCGAAGCCATGGTTGCCGAGAAGCCGGTGAAGGCCTCCCCCCCGATGCCGGGCGGTGGCGGCATGGGCGGTATGGGCGGCATGGACGGCATGGACTTCTAAGTCCGGGTTGTTCGGTTGCACGAAGAAGGGGGCGGGCCGCGAGGTCCGCCCTTTTTTGCTTGAAATAGTTGCAGCCTCTTCTGGATAATATCCAGATTTTGGATTTCAACTGCATGTGAGGGTGATCGATGATCCTTGAACAGTGGAAAGCATTCGCAGCACGGATCAAGGGATTCGTCGAAGCATGCAAGCTTTGCGGCAAGAACGGCGACAGCGGTGAATTAAGACGCCTAGGCAGCGTTGGGCAGACAATCATCGCCGATTTGCTGTGGTTTTCGAACACCTTTCGGAGTGATTTTTCCGCACGAGCGACTAAGGTAATCCAATCCTGCTGCGATGATGCTACAGGTAGTGGCAGTGCTGCTGAGTATTTGAAAAATTCGGGAACGAACCCGGAGCTTACTTGGATGGGGATGATTAGGTTGTCCGCATTTGAGACTGAGATGACGTATCTGATGACCGACTATCAGGTGGGTATTCGATCCCTAACCGAACGGGCGTTCACGCACCTTCAACGGTCGATCGTCGCCGATGAAGCAATACGGCAAAAATGGCGGCAAGCATTTTGCCGTGGCGAAATCGAATGTGAGAAACTCGGGGCATTGCAATTGCTGGCACACGGTATCTGGGCATTCAAAGTTTCTGGAGAGGGTGAGCGCACGGATCTCATTTTTTCAAATAAAATCGAAAATTTTGACGAAATACAACGTTCGGCAGAGGGGCTTGTTTTGACAGAATGGAAAATCTGCCGAAAGAGTGACAATTCGGCTGCGAAATTCACAGAAGCCTGTCAGCAGGCTAAACTGTACACGAAAGGCGTGCTGGCTGGGACGGAACTGGAGTCGTTTCGATATGTTGTCGTCGTGTCCGAGGATCGCATCGACACCCCGTCTGACCTTCGAATTGACTCGGTCACATGGCGACATATCAATATTGCAGTGAATCCATTGCCGCCGTCCAAATCAGCCAGGAAAAGTTCTGGGGCACCGCAGACAACAGCCCCATAACCGCACCGTGAAATGGTCAGGCTATGCATACTGACTATGTTGATGGTGTGTGATCGCCATTCTTGCTCACGCGATCGCATCGAGCGTATTGGTACTATAAGCGCCGTTGCCGTATGGTCAGCGCATCATTCGTACGCACCGACTGCAACTCTGCGGATGTCGACTACCGTGTAAGAACAGAGTTGTGCGATCGAGGCCGCATTGCCTTGGCTCGCCGATCGACTCCTGCCCTTCAGGTTCGCTACTTTTTTTGTCACGATTGACTCCCGGCGCCGTTTCTGTGCGAACTATCGCAATGCAATCGCATTTTGGCCAGACTTGCAGCGCCTCCCGTCCGCCGGGTGCCTCACAAGACCTCCAAATTCCCGGTTGACGACCGCACCGCGCGCTCGTGCTCGGTGTTCAGGACAGAGAGAGACGCAGGCTATGGCTACCGGTACTGTCAAGTGGTTCAATACTACCAAAGGATTCGGCTTCATCATGCCGTCCGATGGCGGTAAGGATGTGTTCGTCCATATCACGGCGGTACAAGCCGCCGGCATGCGGGGCCTCAACGAAGGCCAAGCGCTCAGCTACGAGGTCACGATGGAGCGCGGTAAAGCCGCTGCCACCAATCTCAAATCGGTCTGACGCAACCGCATCTCCCCATCCCGTTCGCGTGTCGGGGGGGCACGCTTTAGGAAGGAGTGACTCGAAATGGCTACTGGCACCGTAAAATGGTTCAACGCAACCAAAGGCTTCGGCTTCATCATGCCGCAGGACGGCGGTAAGGATGTGTTCGTGCACATTACCGCCGTGCAGGCCGCCGGCCTCAAAGGGCTGAACGATGGGCAAAAGCTTAGCTACGAAGTGGTGATGGAGCGTGGCAAAGCCGCCGCTACCAATCTTAAGTTAGCCTGATACTGCGCGCTTTCGCATAACCCGAAGCAGGTCGCGCCGGAGGTAACCTGGCTGCGACCTGTTTTGCGGCAAGCGTCGAATTGCTTAGGGCACCAACACAATCTTGCCGTAGGCACCGGGCTCCAGGACCGCGACATGCGCCTCGGCTGCGGCAGCTAAAGGCATCTCTCGGCCGATGATCGGGCGTAACGCGCCCGTTGCCACGCCCGCCAAAATATCCGCGACGATCGGCCCCATTTGCTCGGCTGTGGCGTTCCATAGCGCAATTCCGCGGATATCCAGTTCCTTCATCATCGCAACGCGCGGGGTGATGGTAATGTCGCCGCGATTGCCGATAATCACGATCCGGCCGTATTTCGCGACAACATCCATGTCGGCGGCGAGGTTGACGTTTGCCAACATCTCCAGAATCAATGCTGGCCCCTTGCCGTCGGTCATGCGTTTCACCGTGTCGAGGTAGCCGGGGGCCGTGTGGTCGACCGCGCCGTCCGCGCCTTCGGCCAGGATCAACGACAGGCCCTTTGCCGTCCCTCCGCTGCCGATAACCCGCAGTCCCGCACGTTTCGCCAGTTGAATCGCCGCCGTCCCCACCGAACCGCTGGCGCCGTGGATGAACACAGTTTCCCCCGCTTGGGCGCCGCCGCGTGCGAATAGCGCATAGTGGGCGGTGGTATAGGAAACGCCGAACGCGGCGGCCTGCGCGAAGCCGATATTCGCCGGCAGAGGCAGCACCTCATTCGCCTTGCGCTTTACCTTCTCGGCGTAACATCCGGTCATGTCGAAGGTCAGAGCTGTGCCGGTAAAGACGGAATCGCCGATCTCGAACGCCGTCACGCCCGGTCCGACCGCCGAAATCACGCCGGCCGCATCGCCGCCGGGGATGTAGGGTAGCGCCGGCACGATCGCGTAGGTGCCGTTCCGCATATAGGTGTCTGCCGGGTTCACGCCCGTGGCGCGGATGTCGACAACGACCTCCTGCGGGCCTGGAACGGGATCGGCCACGTCGTCGAGCCGCAGCACCTCGGGTCCGCCAAAACAATGGGCGCGGATAGCTTTCATGGTGAATCCCATATGCGAAGTTAAGCACACTACAGAGGACGAGGGGGGAATTGGCAATCCGGCTTGATTTATCGGCCCGCCCAACCCGACAATCCCTTTTCGGTTATCCAAAGGACGGCTCCGCACATGGCCCAAGCTGCAAGCGACCTGACCATCCGCAACGTCCGCCCGCTCGGCGGTCCCGCGACCGATATTCACATACGCGGGGGGGTGTTTGTCGTGGATACCGGCGGCGGGGACAGCATCGACGGGGGTGGGGCTTTGCTGTTGCCCGGCCTGATCGAAGGCCACACCCATCTCGACAAAACCACTTGGGGCGGGCCGTGGCACCGCAACACGATCGGTCCCACCCGCATGGACCGGATCGCTAACGAGCGGGCGTGGCGCGGGGCAACGAACCACGATGCGGCGGCGCGATCGCTGGCGCTGGCCCGTGCCTTTCTGGCGAATGGCACGACCCGCATGCGTACGCACGCTGACATCGATCCGGGTATCGGCTTGGACCACGTCCACGCCAGCCTGCATACGCGGGACGCACTGGCAGGGTCGATGGATATGCAGATCGTTGCATTTCCGCAATCCGGTATCGTGTGCCAGCCGGGTGTGGCCGCACTGATGGATGCTGCCATGGCGGCAGGTGCGGATGTCGTGGGTGGGATCGATCCCTGCGAGATCGATCGCGATCCTGTGGGCCAACTCGACATCGTGTTCGGGCTGGCCGGGAAATACGGCAAGCCGGTGGATATCCATTTGCACGAGGCGGGGGAGATGGGGGCTTTTTCCCTCGGGTTGATTTTGGAACGGACGGAGACTTTAGGCATGCATGGCCTGGTGACCATCAGCCACGGCTTCTGCCTCGGCATGCTCCCCATCGCCGAGCGCGACGTCTTGCTGGCCCGCATGGCTCGTTTGGGCATGCGGATCGCGACCACCGCGCCGGCCGGCATTGCTGTGCCGACGCTGGCGGCCTGCCGAGCGGCGGGGGTGACGATTTACGGGGGCAATGACGGGATTAGGGATAGTTGGACCCCGTACGGGGAACCGGACATGCTGGACCGTGCCATGCATATCGGCCTGCGCAACGGTCTGCGCCGGGACGATGAGCTGGTTTGGGCGTTGGAATGTGTAACCACGGCCGCTGCGGCGGGCTGCGGGTTCGCGGATTACGGTCTAACGCCCGGATGTCGCGCCGATTTGGTGCTGGTTGACGCGGAAACGGTGGCCGAAGCGATCGTCCGACGCCCGCCACGGCGCTTGGTCGTGGCGGGCGGACAGATTGTCGTTTAGGCGGCGCGGTGGCGGCGCGTCCACGCGAGCCCAAGCACGCCCAGTCCGAGTATGGCGAGCGATGCAGGCTCCGGCACCGGCGTGCCTTCGCTAATGTTGGCGATCGAGAAAGAGTCGGAATTCCCGGATCCCGCATCGAATGCGATAACAAAGGATGCGCCGGTGACGTTCGTCGGTGCGGCGTAGATACTCGAGCCGCCGACCCACGGCGTGCTGGTGGTGACGGTGGGCTGAAGGGTTCCCTCGGTCGATGGATGGCCCGCCAACGGCGCGTAGACACCGATTCCATGGTTGGAACTGCTGCCATCACCGCCTACGAAATTATAGTCGTTGCCGATATACGCGCCACCGCTCGTGAGGGAGAAGCTGTATGTTTGGTTCGCTAGTGTTGTGAGCACGATACTCACGCTGGAGGAACCGGTTGTATCGCCGAACATAATATCGTTCGAACCGCCGCCATAGTTGAAAATGGTGGTGCTGTAACTGCCGGGATCGTAGGCCATGCTGAACGTGACTGAAGCCCCCACTAAGCTGCCACCGCCGAACGCACCGATGGAGTCCGACCCGCCGGAAATCGTGCCGCTGTAGGTAACTGCAATTGGCGTAGCTTGTGCGACGGACGGAGCTCCTACCATCAGAGCCAGGCCCATCAGTGCGGTTTTCAACCGGCCCGAGCGGTCGGTGCGGGGAGTATTTTGCATTTTGGCGCCTTGAATTTTACTAATTTAGTTTAGGCAATAATTGTGCCGCTGATAAAATATCAATTGAATGAACGCCTTATGAGAATTCAAAAATATAAAAATCGAGCGATGTGTAAAATTCTTCGACATTCGAGATCGACGCATGACGGCCGGAGCGGCAGCTTAGACACGCGACCACCTGTCCCTCCGGAATGCCGGATGGGACAGGTGGTGCTTTCAGGGCGAGTGCGGTTTACGCTGCGTCCTGCGCGCGCTTCTCGAACCGCTTACGCTCGTTCGGATCGAGGTAGCGTTTGCGGATGCGGATCGCGGCGGGGGTTACTTCGACGAGTTCGTCGTCTTCCACGTAGGCGATCGCCTGTTCCAGGCTGATACGACGGGGCGGGATCAGCAGCATGGCGTCGTCCTTACCGGCGGCGCGGACGTTGGTCAGCTTCTTTTCCTTGATCGGGTTCACTTCCAGATCGGACCCGCGGCTGTGTTCGCCCAGGATCATACCTTGGTAGATCTTCTCGCCAGGATTCACGAATAAGGTGCCGCGTTCCTGGATATACCACAGGGCATAATGCACCGTCTCGCCACCCTCGGTGGAGATTAGCGAACCGTTGCGACGGCCTTCCATGTTGCCTTTCCACGGGCCGTAACCTGCAAACAACCGGTTCATGATGCCGGTACCGCGCGTGTCGGTCAGGAATTCGCCGTGATAGCCGATCAGCCCGCGGCTCGGGATGTTGAAGGTAAGGCGCACTTTGCCGCCGCCGGACGGCCGGAGGTCGGTCATCTCGCCTTTGCGGCGGCTCATTTTTTCCACCACGACGCCCGAGTAGGGTTCGTCCACGTCGCACAGCACTTCTTCGTAAGGCTCTTCGCGGGCACCGGTTTCAGGGTTGTTCCGGGTCAACACGCGGGGGCGGCCGATGGCGAGTTCGAAACCCTCGCGGCGCATCTGCTCGATCAACACGCCGAGCTGAAGCTCGCCGCGGCCGGCGACTTCGAACGAGTCGGTGTCTGTGGCGGAGTCGGTGATTTTAATCGCGACGTTGCCCTCGGCTTCGCGGAACAGGCGTTCGCGAATTTGGCGGGAGGTAACTTTCTTGCCCTCGCGTCCAGCCAGCGGGCTGTCGTTAATACGGAAGGTCATCGCCAGGGTCGGCGGATCGACCGGGATGGCCTTCATCGGGGCGGCCAGATCGGGCGCGCCGATGGTGTCGGGAATGGTGCTTTCCGACAGACCCGCGACGGCGATGATGTCGCCGGCTTGTGCTTCGTCCACGGGCACGCGCTCCAGGCCACGGAACGACAGTAGCTTGGTCAGGCGGCCGGTTTCGACAACGCTGCCGTCTTGGCGCAGCACCTTCACCGGCATGTTGACCTTGGCGCGTCCTTGCTCGATGCGGCCGGTCAGCACGCGACCCAGGAAGTTGTCGTATTCCAGGATGCTGGCAACCATGGCGAAGGGGGCGTCGTCGTCGACGGTCGGCGGCGGGACGTGGCTGACGATCATGTCGAACATCGCCGACAGATCTTTGCGCGGCCCGTCGATCTCTTTATCCGCCCAACCCTGACGGCCGGAGGCGTACAGCATCGGGAAGTCCAACTGGCTGTCGTCAGCGCCCAGCGCCGCAAACAGGTCGAATACTTCTTCATGCACTTCGTCGTGGCGAGCGTCCTGGCGATCTATCTTGTTGACGACGACGATCGGATGGATGCCGCGCGCCAGGGCCTTGCCAACCACGAACTTGGTTTGCGGCAGGACGCCTTCCGCCGCATCGACCAGCACGATGGCGCCGTCGACCATACCGAGGATGCGTTCGACCTCACCGCCGAAGTCGGCATGGCCAGGGGTATCGACGATATTGATACGAATGTCTTTCCAGACAACCGACGTGCACTTCGCCAGGATGGTAATCCCGCGTTCTTTTTCCAAGTCGTTGCGATCCATCGCGCGTTCCGCCACCTGCTGGTGTTCGCGGAACGAGCCGGACTGGCTGAGGAGTTTATCGACGAGGGTGGTCTTGCCATGATCGACGTGAGCGATGATAGCGACGTTGCGGATTTGCATGGGGGCCTGGCTGCCGGGAATGTTGCGGCGCACACATAGGGGGAACAGCGGCGGGAAGCGAGGCCTAATCGTGCCTCAACGGCGCGGAACAGCCATGTTTCGCGGGATATGCCCCCTCCGAGTGGGCTGGACCGACGGGAAGGCCACCCCTTATCATACGACATGCATACTCGACCCATCGGCCCATGAGCCGCGATGCGATCGTCGTTACCGGCGGGGATTCGGTCTATTTTCCGCTGATCGAGGAATTGCGCCAGTCGTTGCTGGCTGCCGCGCCCGGTGTGCCGCCGGCTTTCGGGGTGATCGACGCCGGTCTCACCGTCGAACAGGTCGCGGTTCTAACGGATGCCGGTGCCACAGTGGTGCGGATGCCCGACCACCCATCCTTCCCTTCGGGCGCCTTGAGCAAACGTCCGGCGCTGGCGGCCAATTTCGGCAAGCTGTGGTTGGACCGGCTATTCCCGGGGTTCGAGACTATTCTTTGGCTCGATGCCGACACCTGGGTCCAAGATTACCGTGCGGTCGAACTCATGCTAGGCGCCGCGCAGCATAACGGCGCCCTGGCGATCGTGCCCGGTGGCGGCCGATATTGGGAACGGCAGGTGGATCTGCGTTTCTTGTTTGGCGGCATCGGCGGGTTGGCGCAACTGCGGACCTTCAATTTCAAGAACGGCCGCCACGCGGGCCTGCCGCTGAAAGTGCTGCGGGATATCGGAACCCGAGCATTGTTGAATGCGGGCGTGTACGCGCTAAGGGCGGATTCGCCGCATTGGGTGGCGATGCGCCGCTGGCAAGCTTACATTTTCAAGAACGGTGGCAAGCCGTTCACGTCCGACCAAATCGCGATGGGACTGTCGGTTTACCAAGACGGGCTGGCGGTCGAACTGTTGCCGACCACGTGCAATTATATCCGGCCCTGGCGGGTCGATATGCGCATCCCTGCCATTGTGGAGTTCTATTATCCCTATCCCAAGGTCGGGATTGTGCATCTCGCTGGGCAGAAGGAAATTCGGTTCGATCCGAACGCGACGGCCGAGGTGCTGGATTTAGACGACCGTCCGCACCATTTAAGCCTTAGATACGGCCATTTTCAGCGGATGGCTTCCAAGCCGGGAGCGTAGCGGGCCGTCGGAGAGTATCGGCATGATCCGGTTGGGACTCGCGGCGGCGCTTTTCGTCGGGATGACGACGGTTGCTGCCTTCGCGCAGATCGCGCCTCAGAGCAGCGCGGCGACGACGGTGCCACCTTATGTTCCCGACCCCGGACGATCTGGACAGATGTATCTGTTGCCGCAAGGCGGACAGGGCGTAACTTTCGGTGGTACCCCTTATTTCCAGATGCTGGGAACGCCGGGCGGCGCCGCGATCGCGATCCCGAACGGTAATGGCACGTCGACCGTGCTTGTCCCGGGGATGCCGAGCAGCACGATCGTGTCGCCTCGATGACGAACTGCTAGAACAGCCCTTCGATTTCGCCTTCCACGTTCAGCATGATCGATTCCGCCGCCGGAATGCGCGGCAGGCCGGGCATCGTCATGATGTCGCCGCAGACCGCCACGACGAAGCCGGCACCGGCCGACAGGCGTACTTCGCGGACAGGCAAGGTGTGTCCGGTGGGCGCGCCCATGATCGTGGGGTCGGAGGTCTGGCTATATTGTGTTTTAGCGATGCAGACCGGCACCTCGCCGAAACCGGCGTCCTCGAACGTTTTCAGCCGGCGGGCGACGGAGTCGGGCACTGAAATGCCGTCGGCGCGGTAAATCCCTTTGGCAATCGCTTCGATCTTGCCGGCAAGCTTCCCTTCCAGCGGATATAGCGGCTTGTAAGCTGCTTCTTTGCTGTCGATCCGCTTCATCACCGCATGTGCCAACGCCTCGGCCCCGGCTCCGCCATGCGCCCAATGCGTGCAGGAAATGGCTTCCACGCCTTGGGCTGCCATCGCCTCCCGGATCGCTTCGAATTCGGCCTGTGTGTCGGAGGTGAAATGATTGACTGCGACCACCACCGGCAGACCGAATTTCTGCATGTTTTCGACATGGCGGGACAGATTGGCGATGCCTTTCTTCACGGCCTCCACATTTCCCGGCCCGAGCGCGTTGCGAGCGATGCCGCCATGCATTTTCAGAGCGCGAACGGTGGCGACGATCACGGCACAGGACGGTTTCAACCCGGCCTGTCGGCATTTGATGTCGAGGAATTTCTCGCCACCTAGATCGGCGCCGAAGCCGGCCTCGGTCACGACGACGTCGGATAGTTTCAGGCCCAGTCGGGTTGCCATCACGGAGTTGCAACCGTGCGCGATATTCGCGAAAGGTCCGCCGTGGACGAAGGCGGGGGAGCCTTCCAGGGTCTGCACCAAATTGGGGGCCAGCGCGTCCTTCAATAGCACCGACATCGCACCGTCGGCTTTGATGTCGCGGGCAGTGATGTTTTTGCCGTCGCGGGTTTGCGCGACGATCATCTTGCCCAAACGGTCCTGCAAGTCTTCCAGGTTACGGGCGAGGCAAAAGACCGCCATGACCTCGGACGCGACGGTGATGTCGAATCCGTCTTCCCGCGGAAAGCCGTTCGCGACGCCGCCCAGCGAACCGACGATGGAGCGCAACGACCGGTCGTTCATGTCCAGGCAGCGGCGCCAGGAAATCCGGCGCTCGTCGATATTGAGGCTGTTACCCCAATAGATGTGATTGTCGATCATCGCGGCCAGCAAGTTATTGGCGGATGTGATCGCGTGGAAATCGCCGGTAAAATGCAGGTTGATTTGGTCCATAGGGACTACCTGCGCGTATCCGCCGCCAGCCGCCCCACCCTTCATGCCGAAGCTGGGACCGAGCGACGGTTCGCGCAAACAAATTGCCGCGCGCTTGCCGATGCGGTTCAGCGCGTCTCCGAGGCCAACGGTGGTGGTGGTTTTGCCCTCGCCCGCCGGGGTCGGGTTGATGCCGGTGACCAGCACCAGCGCGCCGTCCGGCCGATCTTCCAACGAGGAAACGAATTCCAGCCCGATTTTGGCTTTGTATTTGCCGTATGGCTCGATGGCTGAGTCCGGAATATTAAGTGTCGTCGCGATCTCCCCGATGGGGCGCATTCTGGCGGCGCGGGCAATTTCGAGGTCTGGGTTTACGGACATGCTGCCTCCCGGCGGGTTATGCCGATTTCTTTCAGCGCCGCGTCCATCGCCACGACTGCTCGGGACATATCGTCCGGGGCAATAGCGCCAATGCAACCGACGCGGAAACTGGGTGTCGGCGTATTAAAAAAATTACTGATCAGAACATCCCGCGCTTTGAGCGCATCGACAAATTGTTGCAGATTCCAAGCGGGGTCGTTCGGTGCCCGGATTACCACGATGATCGGCCCTTGGTGTGCGCGCTGTAACCACGGCGTCAGCCCGGCGCGCACCATCCCGTCGTAGAACGTATGGGCGTTGGCGGTGTAGCGGGCCAAACGCGCGGCCCGTCCGCCTTCGGCATCGAAGAAGTCCAGCGCCTTGTCGAACGCGGCGACGATCTGTGCGGGCGGGGTAAAGCGCGGGCGCCCGTTATTGGCCAGTACATCGGTCAGATCGAGCGACCAACTGCCCGCTTGCCCCTTGCATTCGTTCAGCCGGTCGATGCGGGACACGGCGAAGGCGAGGCCGGGCAAAGCCTCGATACATTTGTTGGACGTGAAGACAACCGCGTCGATTTCGGGCTGCTGCGACAGGTCCAGCGGGAGCGCGCCGAACGCCGATACGGCATCTAGGATCATCCGCCGTCCGGCCCGTCGCACCGCCGCGCCGATAGCAACGGCGTCGTGGATTACCCCGCTGCCGGTTTCCGAATACACTTGCCCGACATGAGAGATCGATGGATCGGCCTCGAGCGCGGCTTCGATCGCCAGGGCATTGGTGGGTTCGTTCGGGCCGATCGGGAATACCACCGGCACGCGTCCGGCTTCACGTGTTAGGCGGATCATGCTTTCGGAATAGCGGCCTGTCGCGGGGATCAGCACTTTGCGGCCCTGGGGCACGAAGGTGCGCACCGCTGCCTCGATGGCGTAATGGCCGGTACCTTGCAGCGGCAGGGCCGCGTGTTCCCCTTCGATCCCGCCTGCAATCGCGCGCACCCGGTCTAAAACCCGAAGGTAGACCGCTTTGAAATCGTTATCCCACGGTGCGATGTCCTGAGCGAGCGCGGCGCGCACCTCGGGGCGGGTCATCACTGGGCCGGGCGTGAGCATGAGCATTGTCTAAAGGTGACACGCCACCGGGGAGAAATCCACCCATGGGGGTATTTTACCGGCGGGGTGCGATGCTAGTGTGCGGACATGAGCCTGACCCTGCCCGATTGGGTGCCCTGGTGGGTGCCGCTGGTCCTGCTACTGCCCGCACTCCTGTACGGGCTGGCGTTCCTGTTCATGCCTTTCAGCGTCATCGGCCTAAAAAGCCGCATGGAGTCCATCGAGGCTCGGCTGGACGAAATCCAGCAGGATCTGCGGATGATGTCGACCCGTGGACCGAATGCCGGTGTCGCCTCCGTCGAATACGACGATGTGTATGTGCCGGTGCCACCCCCGCATCGTGTCTCGACCCGTCAGGCGGTGCCTCGGCAAGCCGAATGGCAACCGCCACCCGAACGGCAGCCGGCTCCGCCGAGCTCGTACGCCGCGCCCGCCGCGGAACCGATGTACGACGACGATCTGCCGGAAGACCGTCCGCCCCCACCCCCGCATACCCGTCCCGTCCGTCGCGCGGAACCTCCGCCGATGTCGCGGCAGGAGCCGCGGACGGAGCCCAGACTGAACTGGCCGCGATAACCGCGCGCCAACGCTTAAACATCTTCGAGGAAACAACAATGATCCAACGTCCCTTGCTCCCCACGCCGCGCCGTCGCCTTTTGCAGACGGCCGGCGGGCTTGCCGGCATCCTGGCCTTGGGGCAGGCGCCTGTCTTTGCCCAGGCGCAACCGAAGAAGCTGGTGCTGCCAAGCATCACACCGCCGCCGGAGGCGAGCGGCGTCATGCTGAAATGGATGGCAGACGAAATTACCGCTCGGTCCAAAGGCGAGTTGCAGGTCGATTTCTTCGGCGGCACCCTCATGACCAAAGAAATCGACGTTATGAACGCCGTCAAAGGCGGTAACGCAGCGATCGGCACCCCATCTGGCGCGGCGTCGACCATTTTCCCGGAAATGGGCGTGTTCCTGGTTCCTTATCTCGTGCAGAACTATCCGCATGCATATAAAATCTTGAACGGTGCGGCCGGCGATAAACTGGATGCGATCTTCCAGCAGAAATACGGCGTCAAGGTGTTGTTCTTCTTCGACCTCGGATTCCGCCATTTTTGGAACTCCAAGCGCCCAATCGTCGAGCCGAAGGATTTGCGCGGCATGAAGCTGCGGACGCAACCGTCCAAAGTATTCACCGACACCGTCAACGGACTGGGTGCCGTGGCTGTACCGCTAGGGTGGGCCGAAGTGATCACCGCCGCGCAGCAGGGTGTCATCGACGGGGCCGATCTTCCGGTGGTGAATATGGTGCCGTTGAAGGCGTACGAGGTCTCGAAATACTATTCCCTCACCGCACACAACTACGGTTCGACCGTTACGGTAATGAATCTGGCGGTCTGGAATGGCCTGAATCCGGCGCAGCAGAAGATGGTGTTGGATATCGCGCGGGAAACGCAGATCCGCAGCCGGCAGGCGATGGAAAGTGTCGATAGCGAGGCTAGCGCCAAAGCTCAGTTGGAACCGGTCGGGATGACGGTGAATGCGCCGAACCGCGAACCGTTCCGGAAACTGGCGATGGAGAAGGTTTGGCCGGCGTATCAGAAACAATACCCGGAGTTGTGGGATCAGATCGTTTCGGTGACCGCCTAAACGACAAAAGGGGCCGGGTCTTGCGCTCGGCCCCCATCCGCCTAAGCTCCCCGCAAAATAAACTGCGGAGGAGCGACCCATGATCGACGTGCACGCACATTGGAGACCCGCCGAAGTCGCCGACGCCCTGCGCATGCGGGAGCGGGAACCGCGTATTCTTCGGAACGACGACGGGCAGGAAGTGTTGAAGGCCCCGCGCATGCCGGCGGTGCCACTGTCCCAAGCCTTCGACGACGTCGATTTTCACATCCATCGCATGGACCGGCAGGGCGTAGAAACGAGCGTGCTGTCGATCGTCGGCGGCTTCTGCTGGATTGAATCGCAGCCGCCCGAAGTCTCCGGGCCGCTGTGTCGGAGCGTCAACGACCGGTTCTCCGAAATCTGCCTGAACAAACCTGGCCGTTTCGCCGCGTTCGCCGCATTGCCACTAACCGACATGAACGCTGCGGCAGTGGAACTCGAGCGCGCGCTGGGTTTGCCCGGGATGATCGGAGTGCAGGTTCCCGGCAATCTGTTCGTGACGCGCAAGGATGCCGAAGACGCCCGGCCGCTGCTGGAGGTTCTCGATCGCCATAAGGCCGTTCTGTTCGTGCATTACGGCCCGCGTCCGGGCGACGCGTTCCCCAAAGTGTCCGGCGACACCGATAACGCTCGCCGCCGCAACGGCACGTTGGACATGCAAGCGACGCTGTCGTCGGTGATGGTTACGCTGTGCTTAACGGATTTCCTCAAGGATTTTCCGAACACGACGGTCGTAGTCCACAACCTCGGCGGCAATATCCCCTACGAAGTGGAGCGGATGGATCATCGCAGCTTGCTCGACACGCCCGAGGAAGAATTGCCGTCGTCCCGCTTTCGCAAGTCCGGCGTTTACGTCGATTGCAACTCCTTCGGATCGCGCGCCATCGAAGCCGCCGTGGCGCTGTACGGTGCGGACCGCATCGTCTGCGGCACCGACGGATCGGAATTCGGCGTCGATTGGACCCGCAAGGCACTGGTGGAGGCGCGGATTACGGAAGACGAGCGCCAGAGCATTCTGACCCGCAACGCTGCGGCGATCATGGCCCGTGTCGGCGGCGCGAGTCCGCGGGCTTTGGCAGCAGAGTAACCCCCCGCTTGCTCATCCGTCCCGCCGACAGCAGGATGGGCGGCATGAGCGAGACAGTCTTGGATGTGAAGGGCATGGCCTGCCCGTTGCCCGTGTTGCGGGCGAACCGCAGCCTGCGTGGTATGGCGGGTGGGGAGCGGTTGCGAGTCCTCGCCACCGATCGGGCGGCTGTGGCCGATTTTCAGTCGTATTGCCGAGAAACCGGCCACGATCTGCTGGCGTGTAGCGAAGAGGCCGGCGTATTCAGCTTCCTAATCCGCCGCCGGGCGGAGGAGCGGGATCCGCCTTCGGACCTTGGGGATTAGCCACGTGACCACCGCTCTGATCACCCATGCCGCATGCTTCGATCACGACATGGGGCCGCATCACCCGGAATGCCCCGATCGCTTGCATGCCGTGTTGCACGCCCTGGAAGCCGAGGAGTTTGCCCCGTTGCTGCGCGAAACCGCGCCCGAAGCGACGGTCGAGCAGCTAACCCGCGTTCATCCGTCGAATTATGTCGAAGCGCTGTTGGCGATTCGACCGGAACTCGGTGAACAGGTCGCGCTGGATGGCGATACCTCGATGGGGGAAGGCAGCGCCGAGGCGGCTTTGCGTGCGGCTGGCGCCGGTATCAAAGCTGTCGATGCGGTGATGGAAGGTTGGGCCCGTTCGGCCTTCGCCGCAGTGCGCCCGCCCGGACATCACGCGGAACCGAATCGTCCCATGGGCTTCTGCCTGTTCAACAATGCCGCCGTCGCCGCCATGCATGGGCGGGTCCATTGGGGGCTGCAACGTGTGGCGGTGGTGGATTTCGACGTTCATCACGGTAACGGCACCCAGGCGGCGTTCGAGAATGACGGTGGGCTGTTTTATGCCTCCTCCCACCAAAGCCCCTGCTATCCCGGTACAGGGCAGGTTTGGGAGCAAGGTGTGGCGAAGAATATCGTCAACGCCCCTTTGAAACCGGGGGACGGCAGTGCGGCCTTTCGCATGGCTTGGGAGGCGACGATTCTGCCCGCCCTGGATGCCTTCGCGCCGGAGTTGCTGATTATCTCGGCTGGCTTCGATGCCCATCGCGACGACCCGCTGGCGCAGTTGCGGGTAGAAACCGCCGATTATGCTTGGCTGACCGACCGTTTGGTGGACCTCGCCGAACGGCATTGCGGCGGGCGGGTGGTGTCGATGTTGGAAGGCGGCTACGACCTGAACGCACTCGCGGCGTCCGCCACGGTGCATGTGCGCAGCCTGATGCGAGCCTGAGGATTTTCCGATGCCCGAAGCCAAACCGGACGTAAGCGCCCTGTCGTTCGAGGACGCCCTGGCGGAACTGGAGCAAATCGTTCGCGGTCTGGAAAACGGCCAGCAGAAACTGGCCGACGCCATCGACGCCTACGAGCGCGGCGCGGCCCTGCGCAAGCACTGCGAGGCCAAATTGACGGAAGCCGAGGCGCGGGTCGCCGCCATCGTGCAAAACGCCGATGGCTCGCTATCGACGCGGCCGCTGGAATAGTTGACCCTCTCGCGTCTTGCCCGCTTATGAAAATTCGAGTCGACCAAATTCTTGTGGATCGAGGCCTCGTGGAATCCAAATCCCGAGCGCAGGCCCTGATTCTCGCCGGTAAGGTCTATTCCGGCGATCGGCGCGTCGAGAAACCCGGCACCGCGATGGCGGACGACGTGCCGTTGCAAGTGAAAGGTCAGGATCACCCCTGGGTCTCGCGCGGCGGATTGAAGCTGGATCATGGGTTGAAACACTTCGGTTTTTCCGCCCAGGACCGCATTTGCTTGGATGTCGGCGCGTCCACGGGCGGTTTTACCGATGTGTTGCTGACCGCCGGCGCCGCTAAGGTTCACGCTGTGGATGTCGGGCATGGCCAATTGGCATGGCGGCTACGCACCGACCCGCGTGTCGCGGTCTACGAAAAGATCAACGCCCGCCATCTGACCGCCGAGATCGTACCCGACCCCATCCAGGCCCTGGTCTGCGACGCCAGCTTCATCGGTTTGGCTACTTTGCTGCCAGCACCGCTGGCGCTGTGCACGAAAGGCGCGTGGGCCATTGCGCTGATTAAACCGCAATTCGAGGCCGGGCCGGGCCAAGTCGGCAATAAAGGCGTCGTGCGCGACCCCGCTGTCCATGCCGAGGTATGCGCTCGCGTTCAGGCTTGGTGGGCCGCGCTGCCTGGCTGGCGGGTGCTCGGCATCGCCGAAAGCCCCATCGTCGGGCCGGAGGGGAACAAGGAATTCCTGATCGGCGTAGAAAAGGACTGACGATCCGCAACCTCGGCCAATAAATCCCAAATCCGGTGCGGCTGCATCGGCACAGTGGGGTCGTTCAGCAGGCGATCGAGTTCGTCCAGTTTACGGTTGTATTCGGTCTCGGTCATCGATGAGTTCCCGCAGTTCATGGCGTGCAAGCATCCTCGCCACCGTCTGTGGCGTTTCCAGGGCGGGATTGTGGTGCGGTACGGTTAACGAAAAGTTAACGCGGAACGGATCTTTCCGAATTATTGTTGCTAGCGCGTCGACTTGTCCGGTTTATGTAGCGCGTGATCTGTCCGTTTTGTTCTGGGCCATGGCCCGGCACGAAGCGGGCTGCGCGGAAGTGTGTCACGCCGCCAGTCTCTCTGCCCCGAGTAGGCAGCCCGAGGTGTCGTAATCCCCCAGCCGTTGTGGTCCCCAGAACACTGCCAGCGTCCCGTCGGGATACCGATACAAACGCATCGTCGTCCTCACGAAGTGCGGCCGCAATCGGCTCGGCGGCAGTTGTAGACGCATCCCGGCCCATTTGACCGTGTTGTCGTTGCCAACCGTCCGGTCCTCCTGAATGCACAACGTCTTCCGCCCAAGCTCCGCGCTATCGGCGAGGACGCCGAGCCCTCCACCTCCGCCGCGATCGCGAACCGGGCGTTGTATTCCGCCAGCCACACCTCGCGCAGCCATGTGTTCGCCGCCTCGACCGTTTCGATCCCGGCCAGAGCCAGTTCTTTCGGCAGCCGGTCCTGTAACGTGCGGAATGCGCGCTCCGAGCGGCCACGGGCCTGGGGCGAGTAAGCCGCGATACCCGGCCGCCCTCGTCCGGCGTGAAGGAGTAATGAATGCCTCGGTCCGTGTACAGCGAGTAGAACAGGCCATGCTTCGATACCGCAGTGCTTCATCGTGAGACCGCGATACAGCCCCAGCATCCGTTCGATCTCGGCCACCGGCGCCCGCCGGGGCGACGGCGAGAGCCGGCGGTCGTCCAGACCCTCCACACCCAACGCCCGATGCCGGTCACGCCAGCGCCGGAACGTCCGCTTGCCTGTACCCAACAATTCCGCCGCCGCCCTCTGGCTCAACTTCGATCGTTCCACGCGACCCAGCAGGTCCTCGAAACGCATCCGTCGGATCCCTTCGTGAATGCGCGCCCGGTCCATCTCAGCCCCCGTTCCTGACAGGCCAGATGATCGGACACTTCACGAGCTACAAAGAGCGGGCACATCACGGGCTAGCCACATTCAAATCTATGCATCTTGTCCTGTCCGCGATCGTCTAGTAGGTATGGTATTAGCTACATACGTGGGCGCGGTTGCCATTGTCGCGGCGACCTCGCCGACGCGTCGAAACCGAACGGCGAGAAAAATGACCGTTTAGGTTCGGTCTGACTGACTTGTCGGCATGCGAGGGTTTTGATGGCGAACCAGACGCTCACCGGCACCAATGCAAGCTATCTGCTGAGCAGCAGCCTTTACACGCTGACCAACCTCGGCGTCGTCGGCAGCGGCAGTATCCCGATCGGTCTCACGTTTACTGGAACCGGCGACACGATCGGGAATTCCGGAACAATCACCGGGTCGTCCTTTGGAGTCAGTGCGTCCTCCAGGCTCAGCGTTACCAATAGCGGCACGGGGAGCTCGATTAACGGCTCGGGCGCGAGTGGCACCGGGATCAGGCTTGCTGCCGGCGGCGATGTTACCAACCTCACCGGTGGCATCATCGGTGGCTACATCGGCATCTCAGCCGGCGGTGGCGCCGGGACCGTGGTCAACGCCGGGCAGATCCTGGTCCCGCACACCGCAGCCAATGCCATGGCCATCGG
The DNA here is from genome assembly GCA_037139955.1 of Rhodospirillales bacterium. GTDB lineage: Bacteria > Pseudomonadota > Alphaproteobacteria > Acetobacterales > Acetobacteraceae > Rhodopila. The sequence continues at coordinate 4,588 of JBAXFK010000010.1, read as the reverse complement.
CCTGTCCGCCGGCGGCACGGTCACCAACCGGGCTGGCGGCCTGATCGGCGGCGCCCACGGCGTCCAGATCACCGGCGGCGCCGGGTCGGTGGTCAATCTGGGGCAGATCAATTCCGATTACGGCCCCCCCAGTTCGATCGGTGTCTATCTTTCTAATGGCGGCCAGGTCGTCAACGGCGCGGCCGGCGGCACGGTCAGCACCGCCGCGATCCTCGGCTACGCCCAGGCGGTGCTATTCGGCGCCGCCGGTGGCGCCGGCACGGTGGTGAATTACGGTTCGATCTACGGCCAGGGCCAGTCCGCCGTTCTTATGCTGACCAACGGCACGGTCATCAACGGAGCCAGCGGGGCGACTGGCGCGGAGATTTGGGTGGGTGCGGCGGCGGTGATCGATATCGCCGGCGTCGGCACCGTGACCAATTACGGCACGATCCGTGTCGCCGGCGGCGGCGAACCCCCGCGACGTGGTTCGGCGTTTTCCTGCGCGATGCTGGGACGGTCAGTAACCTCGGCACCAAGGCGTCGATCTCAGGCTATAACGGCGGCATCTACGGCGCGCACGACGACACCGTCATCACCGGCGGCACGCTGACGCATGGCGCAGGTGGCACCTACGCGGTCAAACTCGGCACCGGCACCAACAAGCTGATCGTCAACCCGGGCGCAGTGTTCAACGGCATGGTCGGCGCCGTCAGCACCAACAACGCGATGGAGCTGACCTCCGGCTCGACGACCGGGACAATCAACGGAATCGGCGTCTCGTTCAGCGGCTTTCCGCAGATCACGATCGACAGCGGCGCGAATTGGGCGCTGGCCGGGTCCAACACGCTCGCGTCGGGGATAACGCTGACCGACGCCGGCACGCTCACGGTGGCCGGCACGCTGCTCAACAGCATCCTGGTCAGCGGCGGGTCGCAGGGCCTGGTGCTCGGCAACAGCGGCCGCATTACCAATCAGTCGGGCGGCACGATCGTGGGCTACAACGGCATTGGCGGCACCGGATCCGGCACGGGCGCCGGCACGGTGATCAATGCCGGCAGCATCGGTGGCAACACCGCCTCCGGCATCGGCGTCTATCTGAACGCCGGCGGCACGCTGACCAATCAGGCCGGCGGCGTGATCAGCGGCGGTGCTGACGCGGTGAAGTTCGGCACCAGCCGCACCAATCGCCTGGTCATCGTCGCCGGTGCCAGTTTCAGCGGCGCGGTCGATGGCGGGAACACCATCGGCGCCGCCTCGATCAGTTCGCTGGAGCTGGCCTCCAGTGTGTCCGCAGGCGTATTGAGCGGATTGGGTAGTCAATACGTCAACTTCGCCCGTGTCACCATCGATTCCGGCGCGAACTGGACGTTGAGCGGCACCAACACCGGCTTCGCGACGCTGAGCAACCTAGGCAATCTGCAGTCCGGCGTGACGCTGGGCAGCGGCACTTTCATCGTCAGCAATGCCTCGACCGGCACGATCGGCGGTACGACCGCACTCCAAGCCGGAGGCGCGCTTACCGTGGTCAATGCCGGCAGTATCGTGGGCGGCACGAGCACGGGCATCGGTGTCTACCTGGCCGGCGGCGGCACGCTGACGAACCAGGCGAGCGGCAAGATCAGCGGCGGCGCCAACGCGGTGAAATTCGCCGCCGGCCACACCAACCGGCTGGCGATGGCCCTCGGTTCCAGCTTCACCGGCGCGGTGGATGGCGGCAATACCATCGGCGCCGCTACGATCAGCACGCTGGAACTGCAATCCAACTCAAGTTCCGGCATCCTGACCGGGCTCGGCACGAATTTCGTCAATTTCGCGCAGATCACCATCGACAGCACCGCCACCTGGACGATCGCCGGCACCGCCACCGGGTTCAGCTCGCTCACCAATGCGGGCAGATTGCAGGCTGGCCTGATCCTGGGCGGCGGCAGCTACACGCTCAGCAATCAATCGACCGGCACGATCGCCAACGCCGCCAGCGGCAGCACCGCGCTCTTCGTGAGCGGCGCGCTGTCCATGTCCAACGCCGGCAGTATCGTGGGAGGGGCCAGCGGTATCGGCGCCTATTTGGCAGGCGGCGGCACGCTGACCAACCAGGCGACCGGCCGGATCACCGGCACCTCGACCGCCGTGCGGTTCGGTGCAGGCCACACCAATCGCCTAGTGGTCGCGCCGCTCGCGGTGTTCAGCGGCACGGTCAATGGCGGCAACGCCATCGGCGCCAGCTACGCCAGCGTGCTGGAACTGCAATCCAGCGTGAGCATCGGCACGCTCACCAGCCTCGGCTCGAATTTCATCAACTTCGCCCAGATCACCATCAACAGCAATGCCCGCTGGAGTTTCAGTGGCACCTCCACCCTGGTCAGCGGCGCGACGATCGCGGAAAGCGGCACGCTGTCGGTCAGTGGTGCCTTCAGCAACGCCGGCCGGGTCAGTGGTTCGGTGAATGGCATCATCGTCGCGACCGGCGGGTCGCTCATCAACCAATCGACCGGCACGATCACCGGCGGGACCAACGGTGTCAACCTCAGTGCGGCCGGTAACGTGGTCAACGCCGGCAGTATCGGCGGCAATACGAGCACGGGTATCGGCGTTTATGTCGGCCTCGGGGGTACCCTGTCCAACCAGGCCGGCGGGCTGATCAGCGGCGGGGCGGATGCGGTGAAGTTCGCCTCCAACCGCACCAACCGCCTGCTGGTGGCGCCAAGCGCGAGCTTCACCGGCACGGTCGACGGCGGAAACACCATCGGCGCCGCAAGCATTAGCACGCTCGAATTCCTGTCGAGCACCAGTGCCGGCACGATGCACGGGTTCGGGAGCCACTATGTCAACTTTGTGCAGACAACGATCGACAGCAGCGCGAACTGGACTTTAATCGGAACCAATACCGTCGCTTCTGGCGCGACAATCACCAATGCCGGCACGCTGACTCTGTCCAGCGCCACGCTCTCCGATGCCGGCGGGCTCGTCAACAACGGCGGTATCCAGCTCAGCTCGAGCACGTTGACGGTCGCCGGCATGACTGGCACCGGCTCCACAACGATCAACGCCGGCAGTGCGCTGGACGTGCAGGGCACGCTTTCCAGTGGCCAGACGATCGCGTTCAGTGGCAGCAGTGCCTATCTGCATCTGGAAAACCCTGCCAGCATCGCGGGTAGTATCAACAATTTCGATGGCGGAGACACAATCGATCTGGTGGGCATCGCCCCCGGTTCGGTGTCTTACGGAACCGGACGACTGACCATTGGAGCCGGCCAATCGTTCGCATTCACCCTTGCCAACGCTGCGACGTTGCAAGTCTCTGCCAGCGCCGATGGTGTCGCACTCACCGCGTTATGCTTTTGCGCCGGAACCCTCATCGCCACGCCGCTAGGGGACGTCGCTGTGGAGAAATTGTCCGCCGGCGACCTGGTGCTGACAGCATCGGGCACAGTTCGGCCCCTGGCTTGGGTGGGCATCGGCCGTGTCATGGTCACCCGTGGCCGCCGCAGCGCCGCCACACCTATCATCGTTCGCAAAAACGCGCTGAGCGACAACGTTCCGTACGCCGATCTACGCGTGACCAAAGGGCATTCCTTCCTGATGAACGGCGTCCTGATACCGATCGAATTTTTGGTTAATCACCGATCCATTCTATGGGATGCCCATGCACAGGAAGTGTCGATCTATCACCTGGAGCTCGGTTCGCACGACATCCTGATGGCTAACGGTGCGCCAGCCGAGAGTTACCGCGATGACGGCAACCGATGGTTATTCCAGAATGGCAACACTGGATGGGAGCAGCCGCCGAAACCGCCTTGCGCACCGGTGCTGACCGGCGGTCCGATCGTCGATGCCGTTTGGCGCCACCTGCTCGATCGCGCCGCTCCGGGACCCGGATTGCCGCTAACTGACGATCCCGATTTGCATCTGCTGGTCGATGGCATGCGCGTAGACGGCACGTGGAACGCCAATTGCAGCCATGTCTTTCGGCTCCGTCATTCCCCGAACGAGGTCCGCGTGGTGTCCCGCGCGGGATCGCCGCAAGAGCTTGGCCGTGCGCGCGACCCACGGGTCCTGGGTGTCGCGATAAGGCAGGTCCGGCTATGGCAGGGTGCACGGCCGCGGATGATCGACGCCTCGGATTCTGCGCTAATCGACGGCTTCCATGCGTTTGAAATCGACAACGGATTCCGTTGGACCAATGGCGAAGGCGTCCTGCCGTCAGCATTATTCAGGGACATCGATGTCCCGTGCGAATTGGAATTGCTGATCGTCGGGACGGTGCTGTACCCGCTGTTTGACGAGGCGAAGGATCGGGTGGCAGCATAGCGTCAACCGGCGCAGTCTTATGGTGAGATGGCGCTCCGTCAACGCCATCACCGCCCTCCCTCCCATCGATTTCTGTTGCTAGCGCGCCGACTTGTCCGCTCTGTTCTTATTTCATTCTGGGCCAAGGTCCGGCACGAAGCGGGCTGCGCGGAAGTGTGTCACGCCGCCAGTCTCTCAGCCCCCGTTCCTGACAGGCTAGATGACCGGACACTTCACGAGCTAGCGACAAATCTTTCCGAATTATTGTCAACGCCCAATAGAAATGTCCCCTTGTTCTGCCAGATAGGAATGTCCCCTT
>JBAXFK010000009.1:0-36609 GCA_037139955.1 Rhodospirillales bacterium | reverse complement strand
CGCTGGAAACGCTGCCGCTGTTAGTGAACTGCGCATTGGCGGAATAGATTACCGCTCCGAAATTGTAGCCGCCCAGGCTGCCGGCGTTCGTCACCGTCGTCGCCAGGGCGCCAACTGCGGCGAAACCGGCGATGCTGCCGGTGATGGTGCCGCCGACGGCGTTCGTCAGGGACCCACCGACGCGAAAAATAGCACCCGCCCGTGCGGTCCCATTCACCACCCCCGCGTTGACAATCGTCGCCGCGAAAAGATCGGCTCGGATGCCGTACTGCGCGGCGGCGATCGTGCCGCTGCCGGTATTGGTGACCGACCCGCCGCCGAGCAGTTCGATCCCGCGTCCAGTCGATGCAGCGATACGCCCCTGATTGACGACCGAGAGCGGTCCGGCGACGCCGCCATAGACACCGTAGATGCTGCCGCCGATCGTGCCGGTCGTGGCGTTGGACAGGTTGCCCCCGCCCTCGATAAAGACACCGAACTGGCCGCCGATGACGCTACCCGCGTTGGATACGCTGCCGTTGCCGTCGATCCCGACCCCGCCCAGACCGCCCGAGATTAGGGCCGAGGCCGCGTTGGTCACCGATCCATGGCCCAGGATGACGGCGGCGGATACGATCGTCGCGGTGTTGTCGAGCGTGCTGTACGTGTAGCCGCTGCCGGTGTTCTGGCTGGACGAGATCGTGCCTTGGTTCGACACCGTCCCGGCGCCGGCGATGTAGATGCCAGCGGAAAAGCCCGCGATGCGGCCCGACCCGGCGTTAGTAAGGGCTGCGTTATCCAGCGCGATCGCGGCGGATCCGGCGGTGCCGGAAACGACTTGGATCGTGCCGGCGTTCTGGATCGACCAATTATACGCGAAGTTAGCGGTCAGCGCGGAGCTGCCAGTGCTCTGGATAATATTCGTCGGCGCGAAGACGACCGGGTTCGTATCCAGGGTCGTCAGCACATAGCCCGTGAGAAACGTGCTGTTAATGGTCTCGCCGGGCATGGCCGCTCGCTCCGCTTCGCCGACCCCGAGCCGGCTCGATTATCGAACTTACGCTCTACTGGCCGAGTTTGGAATGCCGCCTGGCGCGTTCGCGAAACGCCCCTTGCGCAGCAGCAAGAACACCACGATCGCTACGTTCCCCGCGTTCCAAAGTACCCCGTTGGCGAAGGCTGCTCGATACGATCCCGTGGCGTCGAAAATAACGCCCGACATCCAACCGCCGAGCGCCATGCCCAGTAGAGTCATCATCATGACAATGCCGACACGGGCGCCGGCTTCTTTGGCGGGAAAGCATTCGCGTATGACAATAGCATAGCTGGGGACGAGGCCACCTTGGAACAGGCCGAACAGGGCCGACACGACGTACAGCGAAGTCAATCCGTCCATTGCCAAATACAACGATAATGCCGTCATTTGCATAACGGAACCGATCAACATCGTTTTCATGCCGCCCAGCTTGTCGGCCACGAAACCCGACGCGACGCGGCTGATAATACCGCAGCCGAGCATCAGGGCGAGCATCTCGGCGCCTCGGGCCACGCCGTAGCCGAGGTCGCTGCAATACGCGACGATGTGGACTTGCGGCATGGACATCGCGACGCAGCACGCGAGTCCGGCGATCATCAGCAGGGATTGCAACATCGCGGGCGACAAACCCATCGTGCCGGCCTGTCCCGAGATTGCCGCGACCGTGCCCGCTTTGTGCGACGGGGCAGGCGCGCGCAGCAGAAACGCCAGCGGGATCATCGTGGCGGCGCAGAATAGGCCGATGGCGATATAGGCGGTACGCCAACCGTAGCTGCGGATCAGATGCTCCACCACCGTCGGCCAGATCGCACCGGACAGGTAATTGCCGGCTGCGCAGAGCGAGACCGCGACGCCGCGCCGCTTCTCGAACCAATGCGATATATCGGCCATCAGCGGTGCGAAGCTGGCGCCGGTGCCCAGCATGCCGGCGAATAGCGCGTAGGGAATGCCGAAGGACCAGACATCGTGGGTGTAGGCGGCGGCGGAATAGCCGATCGCCATGGCCGCGCCGCCGATGGCGACGGGTATGACGATGCCGATCTTGTCGCTGATCCGCCCCATCAGCACGCCGCCGACACCGAAGCCGATCATGGTCAGGGTAAACGGTACCGACGCCGCCCCGCGTGCGATGCCGAAATCGGCCTGCACGGCGGGGAGGGACACGACCACCGACCACATGCCGACCCCACCGATGGTGGAAATCGACATGCAGATGCAGAGCCGGAACCAAGCGTAGGGCGAGTCGATTTCGCGGGTCATCACGTCCGCTCGAAATCGATTCGTTCTGTTACAGGCAGGCCTTGGAGTTTGCGGCGCAAACAATCGAGGGCCATTTCGACCGCACCCAACCGGACCCATTCGCGCCCGCCCAAAATGCGGGAGCGGCGGATCGTCGTGTCCTCGGCCGTGGCGATGCCGGTCCAGATCGTGCCGCCGAAGTCGATGCGGTCCGAACCTTCATCCAATTCGATTAACGAAATCAACGCGTGGGATGCCCCGGTCCGCTCGCGCGCGGCATTCGCGACGGCGGTGGCGGCTGCTTCCGTCATCGGGGCTTCCAAAGCGACGCCATGCAGGCCGTAAACCTCATGCAAATCCTTAAAATGCCGCACAATCGTTCCGCGACGGAACACATGCTCGGCATTCGGTAAATGACCGAAACGGCCGGCAATGGCGCCGCTGGTGAATGTCTCCACAACCGTCAACGTTCCCTTCGCCGTCGTCAATTCCGCCAGCACCACGCCTTCCAATGTGCGATCGTCCTCGGCCATGATGAAATTGCCCAGGCGTTTGCGCACCTCGTCGGCGATCGGCGCGAGCTTGCGGTTCACGTCGTCCATGTCTGTGCCGCGCACCGTCAGCTTGGTTTCCAACTGCGGATAATGCGCTCGGAACCCCAACTTCACCCCGCCGGCCGGATCGAGGTCCTCGACGCCTTTGAGCATCTCGTCGGCATGCGACTCGCCGATGCCGTAAGAATGAAAGCGTTTCAGATAAATCGAAGCCGGGGCGCCGGAACGCGCGAGAATCCGGGGAATCACCTGTTCTTCGAGCATGCGCTTCATCTCGCGCGGCACGCCGGGGGTGAAGAAGAAGCGGGCCTTGCCGATGTCTACTGCAAATCCGCAGGCAGTGCCGATCGGGTTGTCGATCATCTCGGCGGTGGATGGCAGCATCGCCTGCTTGACGTTGTTCGGCGGCATGACCCGAGCGCGCTTGGTGAAAAATGCCTCCATGATGGTCAACCATTCCTGGTTCAGCGCGAGTTCGACCCCGGCCGCCTGGGCAGCGATCTCCTGCGATAGATCGTCGACGGTCGGGCCGAGGCCGCCGTTTACGATCACCGCGTCGGCGCGGCTACCGGCTAGCTTGAACGCTGCGAGTAGCGTGTCGCGGTCGTCGCCGACCGTGGTTTCCCAATGGACGGACAGGCCGACATCTTCCAGCTTCTGCGACATGTAGCTGAAGTTGGTGTTGGTGATCTTGCCGCTGAGCACTTCGTCGCCGGTGCTGATAATCTCGATGCGCATGGTTTCCCCCGTTGGTCGGGCCGGAGGTTCGGAGATTGGAGCGCTTAGGGCAAGAGGGTGGGGTCAATCGGCCGCACATGTTTCGTTGTAGTTTCGCTAGCGCGTCGGTCGGTTGACTCCTGTTGACGATATCGTATCGATATTTTACTGAAAAAAGATAGTCGCATATGGGCTTGCCGCATCCGATATACCGACGCGACGAGCAGGGATCGGTTCGCCGAAAGCCGTCGCTCTCGGCGATCGTCTATTGCAGGGACCGTGCTTGTTAGCAGACCGCCAGTTTCCGCGCGAAGGACGCGAAGTAAGGTTATGCCGCGAAGTGTCGCGAAGGCAGCGGGCATCGCCTTTGCGATATTTCGCGGCTTTGAAACTTCGCGCTTTTCGCGGGGAGATTATCGGGCGGTGGGTCCACCCGACCCAAGGAAGGGCGCCCCGCTATAACCGCCCCGCCGCCGGCAGGTCGAGCCAAGCATCCTCCAACCGCTAACCGATGTACATCCGGTTACCATTCACCGTAACGTTCTTCACCCATGGTTGTTGGCACGTCCCCGACCGAGGCACATAAATAATCGGCCGCGCGAAATCTTCCTGCAAGCGTTTGTCGATATCCCAGACCATGGCGCGGCGTTTCGCGAAATCGGTTTCCTGCGACTGCGCGTCCACCGGTGCATCGGTCTCTTTGTTGCAATAGCCCGAGAAATTGCGGCTCGCCCCGCACACGTAGTTCTCGTAGAACTGGATATCGGGATCGTCGCCGCCGGATCCTGTCAAATTCAGCCCCAAAGTGCAAATGCGTTCGATCGGAATGACTGCGGGATCGCCATGCTGCGGCACAGTCCGTGCTGCCAGTTTTACTGCCGCCCTGGTCGCTTTTGCCCTCGGAAACGATGTCGATAAGGGATTTCCGGTCGAACGCCAAAGCCATCGCCTCCAAAATTTCCAGCTTGTCGAAGGCGGCAACGGACCGAGCGATCGACAAATCGACCGACAAGTTATTCGGCGATGATTCGCAGCCTGCGGCCGGTCCTCGAGCCTGAATATCCTTCACGATCGGCATCGGCATTTTATAGGGAAATGTCATGTCGAACTTGCCGGCCTCGTTCCATGCCCACTCCGTTGCCAATTCCGGGCGGATCGTATCGGGGCGGCTTTGCGGGATGTGCCGATCGTATAGCATCGGATTGTTGAACACACCCATTATCGGCGTCAGTACTGCGTTGCCGGTCTCCTCGTGAATGGACATATCGCCGGGGAAATCGCGATGCAGAATACGCGAAATGCCGCCGTCCCGTTGGGCCACGGCGGGTGCCGCACGATGCGCATCGGGGGTGGTCAAGCGACGACGGCGATCCTAGGCTTCTCCCCATGACCCCTACCGTAAATCCCGACCGGCTCTGGCAGTCCATTCTCGACATTGCGGCGATCGGCCCGACGCCCGAGGGGGGGAGTTGCCGTCTCGCGCTGACCCAAGAAGATGCCGAGGCGCGCGCCTTGTTTCTGCGTTGGTGCAACGAATTGAACCTGCACCGCGAGCAGGACGCGATCGGCAATACGTTCCTCCGGCGGGAAGGCTCCGATCCCGTCTCCGGCGCTGTGGCGTTCGGCAGCCATCTCGACACCGTGCCGACCGGCGGACGGTTCGATGGAGTTTTCGGCGTGCTGGCGGGGCTGGAAATCATGCGCGCCTTGCAGGATGCCGGACACAAAACCCACGCGCCGCTGGAATTGGTGAACTGGACGAACGAGGAAGGCAGCCGTTTCCGTCCCGCCATGATGGGCAGTCGTGTGCATGCCGGCGACATGACGCTGGAGGCCGCGCTGGCCATAACCGACGACTCCGGCACCACTGTCGCGCAGGCGCTGAAAACCTCCGGCCAAGCGGGCGGTCTGACCCCGTCGCCGCGCGGCTGGGCCTGTTGGTTGGAAGCCCATATCGAGCAGGGTCCGGTCATGGAGGCCACCAATAGCGATATCGGCATCGTCACCGGCACCATGCACGCCCGCTATTTCCAGTCGGTCGTGACCGGCGAGCCCAGCCATGTCGGCCCCACGACGATGGATCGGCGGCGCGACAGCCTAGCGGCGGCGGCGGAAATCGTCCTGGCAGTGGAAAAAATCGGCTTGGCGTCGGAGCCGGGCGGCCGAGCATCGGCGTCCTGGATCGAAAATTATCCTAACGCTCGCGGTAACGTGTCCAACATCACCCGCTTGCACTGCGATGTGCGCCACGATCGCGCCGCCGACGCCATCGCGATGGAGGCGTCGTTGCGGACGGCCCTGACCGAGATCGCCGCGCGGCGGCAGGTTCGGATCGATATCGATGCGTATGCGACCTTCGGGCCGGTGCATTTCGACCAAAACCTCTGCAATCTCCTCCGCCGCAAAGCCGAGGCTCGGCAATTGACCGTTCGCGACATGACCGCAGCGGCGGGGCACGATTCGGTGCTAATCGCGCCGCTATGCCCCAGCGCAATGCTATTCATCCCCAGCGTCGGCGGGATCACGCATAATCCGAGGGAATATTCCACCAAGGAGCAGGTGGCGCGCGGGGCTCAGGCGATGCTAGATGCGGTGCTCGATTTGGCGGGATAGGATTGTTCGGTCTCCCGGCCATCGCCTCCCCGTCACCGCCTTCCGCTCAGGGCCGCAATGTCAGGGCCGCAATGTCTGGGCCGTTGTCTTCCGCTGGCGAAACCCCTATCCCGCCCGGCAACGCACTCCATCGCCGGGATCTCTCGTTCATGCATACGCCGCTTCTGTTCCAGCCGATTTCCTTCCGTTCGGTGACCGCGCCCAACCGTATCGTCGTGGCGCCGATGTGCCAGTACAGCGCCGTCGACGGTCTGGGCGACGATTGGCATGTCCAGCACCTCGGCGCGCGCGCGGCCGGCGGGGCCGGGATCGTGATGGTGGAAGCGACGCATGTGTCCGATATCGGCCGCATCACCCCGGGCTGCCTCGGCGCCTGGAACGACGAACACAGGGCGCTGCTGACCCGTCTGGCCTCGATCATTACCAAATGCGGGTCGGTTCCGGCGATCCAGATCGCGCATGCCGGGCGCAAGGCGTCCTGCGCCCGTCCCTGGGACGGCGGCAAGCCCATCGCGCCGCAGGACGGCGGCTGGGTGCCGGTGGCGCCGAGCGCGATTCCGATGATTCCCGGGTCGGTGGATCCGCATCCGCTGGCGACGACCGAAATCGCCGAGATTGCCAACCAGTTCGCTGCCTCCGCTCGCATGGCGCGCGAAGCCGGTTTCAAGATCGTGGAGGTCCACGCCGCGCACGGCTATCTGGCGCATTCGTTCCTGTCCCCGATCTCCAACCACCGCAACGACCAGTACGGTGGCGATCTCGCCGGTCGTGCGCGCTTCCTGATGGAAACGATCGAGGCCGTGCGGGGCGAATGGCCGGACGACCTGCCGCTTTGGGTGCGCCTGTCCTGCACCGATTACATGCCGAACGGCCTGACCCTGGCCGACCAGATCGAGAATGCGAAGCGCATTAAGGCGACCGGCATGGTCGATTTGATCGATTGCTCCTCGGGCGGTGTGTCGAACGACCAGAAAATCCCGTCGCTTCATCCCGGCTACCAAGTGCCTTTCGCCGGTGCGATCCGCCGCGAGGCCGGCATTGCCACCGGCGCCGTCGGCATGATCACCGAACCCACCCACGCCGCCGAGATACTGGCGAACGAGCGGGCCGACGTGGTGTTGCTGGCCCGTACCCTGCTCGCCGATCCCGCTTGGCCGTTGCGTGCCGCCAAAGCGCTGGGTGTCAAACCCGACTTGTTGCCGCAATATCTGCGCGCCGTCCTGTAACACCCGGAACCGGAGTTCCCCCGATGCGCCTGCTGCCCCTTTCGACTCCCGTGCTGGTGCTTGCAGCGACCTTGGCCGGCTGCGGGCCGGATAAGAACGAGTTCGCACCGCCGTGCCCGCGCCCGAGTCTTGTACGCGGTCTGGACGATATGAGCCGATTCCGGCCGGACGGCGGTAAGGATCTGACCGACATGGTCTTGCAGGGCCGAATTGCCGGTCTGGGCGGCGAGTGCCGGTTCGTCGAACGCGGCAAAACCCCGGTCGAGGTCTCGGTCGCCATCTCGGCCGAGTTCCAGCGCGGCCCGGCGATGCAGGGGCGCCAAATCGCGGTACCGCTGTTCATCGCGGTGACAGACAACGGTATTGTGCTGGACAAGCAGGTCATGCAATTCCAGGTCGAATTCCCGGCCAACGTCGATCGGATCGCGCTGACCAGCCAGCAACTGCGCATGGTACTCCCGACCACCAAAGACAAATCGCCAGCCGCCTTCGGGGTCGTCGCCGGGTTCCAGCTAACGCCTGCGGAAGTGGAGATCAATCGACAGCGCGGTGCCGCCCGATAAGGTCCCGATTGCCCCGAAAGGCAAAAGGTCGGATATTGTTCGTATGAGCGATGAACCCCCAAAAGACCGCCCCAATCAGGGGAGACGACGGAGCACCAAGAATCAGGACTGGGAAATCCCCCCGGCCCTGCGCCCGAATCCGAGCGACTTCTCGTTCGACCTCGAGCGTGCGCTGAAATCTGTCGTAAGCCTCAAGACCTACGTGCTTGCCGATGCGTTCACTGCGGACACGCTGGGCACCGAACGCGCCGGTAGCGGCGTGATGATCCGCGATACCGGCTTGATTGCGACCATCGGTTATTTGATTACCGAGGCCGAAACTATCTGGATCACCGGCAACGACGGACAAGTGGTGCCGGGTCACGCGCTGGCCATGGATCAGGAAACCGGATTCGGTCTGGTGCAGGCGCTGGGCAAGCTCGATCTGCCGCCTATGGAAATCGGCGATTCCGACAGCATCAAGGTCGGCGATCAAGCCGTGATGGCGGCCGGAGGCGGACGCCACCATGCGGTGGAAACGCGACTGGTCGGGCGGCAGGAATTTGCCGGCTACTGGGAATACGCGCTGGACGACGCGATGTTCATCGCCCCTGCGCATCCGTTCTGGGGTGGCTGCGGCTTGATCGGAACCGACGGCAAGCTGATGGGCATCGGCTCCCTGATCCTCCAACAAGGCGATCAGCGCGGCCGGCGTCTCGATATGAACATGGTGGTGCCGATCGGCATGCTCACCCCCATCCTGTCCGACCTTCTTAGCTACGGCCGCGTCAACCGCCCCGCTCGTCCATGGCTGGGCATGTATGCGACCGAATCGGGCAATGCGATCGTCGTCGGCGGCATCGCCGATAACGGCCCGGCGGAGCAGGCCGGCCTGCGTCCCGGCGACAAAATACTGTCCGTCAACGACGAAGAAGTGCCTGACCTCGTGGGTCTCTGGCGCCGCGTTTGGTCGTCCGGCAGCGCCGGGGCCGAGGTGCGCATCCGTATCGAACGCGACGGCGACGCCAAGCGGGTCTCCATGCGATCGGCGGACCGGTCCAGCTTCCTGAAATCGCCCCGGCTGCACTGATGCTGCGCGGCGCCATCGTTCCCGTCACGCCGTTCCAGCAGAATTGCGCCATTCTGTGGGACGATGTGTCCATGAAAGCCATCGTCGTCGATCCCGGCGGCGATGTGGACCGTATCCTGTCCGCGATCGAACAGACCAAGGTCACCGTCGAGCGCATTCTGCTCACCCACGGCCATCTCGATCACGCCGGCGGTGCGGCCGGCCTCGCCGCCGCGCTGAATGTCCCGGTCGAAGGCCCGGACATCCGCGATAAATTCTTGCTCGATGGCATCGCCGCGCAAGCCGCCGGGTATGGGTTCGAGGCATCGAACTGCACCCCCGATCGTTGGCTGACCGAGGGTGAGTCGGTCATCCTCGGAGAACACCGCTTCGACATCCTGCACTGTCCCGGCCACACACCTGGGCACTTAGTCTACGTCAATCACGCCGCGCGTTTCTTCTTGGCCGGCGACGTGCTGTTCCAGGGATCGGTCGGGCGCACGGATTTCCCCTATGGCGATACCGACGCCCTCATCGACGCCATCAAAACCAAACTCTTGCCGCTCGGCGACGATTTCTCGTTCATCTGCGGCCACGGCCCAGGTTCGAGTATCGGGGCGGAGCGCGAAAGCAACCCTTTCATCCGGTGACATCGCCGCCCGCCGAACCGTTCCTCGAAACCCTCCGCCAGTTCGCCGCATTCGGTGCCCCTACGACCGAGTTCGAGAACGATGGGCTGCGCTATTTCGTTAACGAGTACTGGACATCCGGCCAGCGCCGTAGTCACAGCCTGCATGAGGTCAGCTACCGCGCCTGCTTCAAAGCCCAACTGCCGGAATTCTTCATCCAACGCCTGACCGAACGCGGCGACACCGTGTACGATCCCTTCTCCGGCCGAGGCACCACCGCCCTACAAGCCGCGTTGATGGGAAGGCGGCCAGCGGCGAACGACATCAACCCGCTCAGCGCGATGTTGGTAGGGCCGAGAATGGCGCCGCCCACGCTGACGGCGCTGCGCGACCGGCTGGAAACGATCCCCCACATCGACACCCCGTTCCCCGATGAGCCGGAACTGGCGGTGTTCTACCACCCCCACACCCTGCGACAGTTGCGCGGTCTGAGAGCACGGCTGCTCGGGCGGGACCTCGATCCGATCGATGCGTGGATTCGGATGGTGGCGTTGAATCGGTTGACGGGGCACTCGCCGGGGTTTTTCTCGGTCTATACCTTGCCGCCCAATCAGGCCGCGTCGGTCGTGTCGCAGAAGAAAATCAACGCCGCACGGGACCAAGTGCCGCCGTCGAGGGATGTTGCCGCGATTATCCTGAAAAAATCGAAATCGCTGCTGTCCGACGGTCTGCCCCCGCCGCATCCCGCGCCGTTGTTGATGACCGGGGCGGCGTCGTCCACCCCGTTGCTGGCCGACGCGGCGGTGGATTTGCTGGTCGCATCCCCACCCTTCCTCGATATCGTGGATTACGAGGGCGACAACTGGCTTCGCTGCTGGTTCGCCGGCATCGATCCCGCGACGGTGCGGATTGCCAAGCATGGCGGAATTCCGGCCTGGGAACGCTTCGTGCGCGCCAGTTTCGCGGAATTCGCCCGCACCGTCCGCCCCGGCGGTTTCGTCGGGTTCGAGGTCGGGGAGGTCCGCGGCGGCAAAGTGCTGCTGGAGCGCAACGTCGTCGCCGCGATCGCCGGGCTGCCGTTCCAAGTGCTCGGCGTCATGGTCAATCAGCAGTCGTTCACCAAGACGGCGAATTGCTGGGGCGTAGGGAATAACGCCAAGGGAACGAATACGAACCGGATTGTGATGCTGCGCCGAGTCTAATCCCAAAAATTTCGGCGCGTAGCCATGAAACGATGTTTCAACAACGATGTGGGGGATAAGTGGAATGTGCCCGAGGCATTTGTTTCGATCCCTTTTATTCCCCCGATCGCCCGCTGCGCCAACGAATGACGAGCGATCCGTCCGGTCCCAACGATTGGGGGTACAGACCCGTTCGGTCGCGGCGCCTCCCTTGCTCCATCGCCTCGCTATCGTTTTTTCTTGACAAAATTAACAATAAAAGTTAGTTCACCGATCATGGACCGAACGGCGCCGCATTCCGCACGCACAGAACCCCCAGCCCCTCCCCAGGGTCGGGCCGGGAAAGCCGTGCCGACTTGCATCGCCGCCATCCTGGGCGTGGTGCGCACGCTTCTGGGCTATGGCAAGCACCTCGACGCAACGCTCCCCGACCGTGCCGACCATCCGCGCTTTCCCGTGCTCGCGGCAGGCTTCGGCACCCACGATATGCGCCGTATCCTCAACCACGTGCAGCGCGGCATTCTGCGCGCGATGATGCTGCAACGGTTTCTGCTCGCCCGCGCCGCGCAAGGCCGGGATATCGAGCCGACGCCGCAGCCGGAGCCGGCCGAACAGGCAGATATCGAGGCGCTGGAGATAAAGCTCCGCCCACCCGCTCAGCCGCGCGAAAAATCGAAGCGCCGGCCGCATATCGATCCGGACAGCCCCGCGCATTTCTATATGCCGACGCTCAAGGAACTCGAGGCGCAGGTCCGCCGTCGTTCCGTTGGCCGGACCATCGCCGAGATCTGTCTGGACCTCGGCATAGGCCCCACCACATGCGACGGCGGATTTTGGCTCGAACTCTACCGGACCCTCGCGCATTTCGGCGGCAATTTCGAGCATGTCTTCACGACGCAAGAGCGCCGTAAGACAGCCTTCGAGAAGGAGCGAAGCAAGCTTCCGGACACTTGGTCCGTCGACTGGCGGGACCGCCCCAAGGACGCGATCCGCCAGTTGCTCGGGCACTTGCTCGGCGAGCCTCCGCCAACTCTCCTCGTCGCGTCCTAGCAATCGCAAAACCGCGCGCTCGGAACCGAGCGGCGCGGCGCATCGGCGTGGCGTCCGCACTGGCCCCGCACACCAACCCTTGCTAGACGGTCCCAAAGCCAGGAGCCCGATAGCATGACCGACGAACCCACTCTGATTACCCGCAAAGATGGCCGCATCGGCCGCATTCTGATGAACCGCCCGAAGGCGCTGAACGCGCTCGATAGCAACATGATCCAGGGCAGCCTGCGCGCCCTGAAAGAGTGGGCGAACGACCCCCATGTGCATGCGGTGGTGATCGAGGGGGCGGGCGAGCGCGCTTTCTGTGCCGGCGGCGACGTCCGCGCACTGCGGGAATGGCAGACCGGCGGCAACCGTCATCTGGCCGACCAATTCTTCACCGAGGAATACGAACTCAACCTGCTGATCAATAACTACCCGAAACCCTATATCGCTTTGATCGACGGCATTTGCATGGGCGGCGGCATCGGCATGGCGGTGCATGGGTCGTATCGTGTCGCCACAGAAAATGCCGATTTCGGCATGCCGGAAACGATCATCGGCTTCTTCCCCGATATCGGCGGCACCTATTTGCTGCCGCGTTTGCCGGGTGAGTTGGGCATTTATCTCGGCCTGACCGGGTTGCGCATCAAGGGCACGGACGCGGTGCATGCCGGCTTCGGAACCCATTTCGTGCCGCGCGCCAATCTGCCGGCGTTGTCCGCCGCACTGGCGGAAGACGGACTGCCAGCGTTGGCGCGCTTCGCCCAGACGCTGCCGGCATTCTCGCTGGCCCAGCATCGCGCCACCATCGACCATTGCTTCAGCGCCCCCACGATGCTGGAAATCGTGGCGCGGCTCGAAGCCGATGGCTCCGATTGGGCCAAGGCGGCGCTGAAAGGCCTGCGCGCCGTGTCCCCGATCGCGCTGTGCTTCACGTTGGAAGCGCTACGGCGCGGGGCCAATTTGACTCTGTCCGACGCGTTGAACGCCGAATTCGCGCTAACCAAAACCACGATGGCCTATCCCGACTTCGCCGAAGGCGTGCGCGCCATGGTTGTCGACAAGGACCGCACCCCCAAATGGCAGCCCGCGCGGCTTGAAGACGTGGACCCCGCCGTGGTCGCGGCGATGTTTGCATGAACGATTCCGTCGAGTCCCGCGCCTCTTGGGTGGTCGCGGTCGTCGCTTTGGTCATCTTGGCGGTGGCTTATGGTGGGCCGTTGTTGGCGGCGGTGGCGTTGAAACCGATCGCGGCCGAGCTGGGGACTCCCCGGTCGGTGCCGACTTTGGCGACGTCGCTGTCGTATATCGGGGCGGGAGTCGGCGGAATTTTTATGGGTTGGTTGTCCGAGCGCATCGGCATCCGGGTTATCGTGATGTTCGGTGCGATCATGATCGGCTGCGGGCTGTGGCTGGCATCCTCCGGCGGTGTGACCGAGTTGTATGTTGGGTACGGGGCATTCATGGGGTTGTTGGGTGCGTCGTGCATGTTCTCCCCCATCATGACCTATGTCAGCCGTTGGTTCGATAAGCGGCGAGGCACGGCGGTGGCGCTGATTTCCTCGGGCCAATACGTCGCCGGTATGGTCTGGCCGGCGATCTTCCAGATCGGGGTGGAAACCATCGGTTGGCGCCGCTGCATGATGCTGTTCGGGGCGGTGGTGGCCGTGGTTGTCGCACCCTTGGCGCTGATTTTCCTGCGCCCGCCGCCGGTCGCGCCGGCCCATGGCGCGGTGCATCACGGGCCGGCGCGCGGCACACGGGTTGCCGGGATGCACCCGGAATGGGCCATGGTTGCGTTGTCGATGGCGATTTTCTGCTGCTGCATGACGATGTCGATGCCGATGGGGCACGTCGTGGCGCTGTGCGGCGACCTCGGGATCAGTCCCACCCATGGCGCCGCCATGTTGTCGGTGCTGTTGGGCTCGGCGTTCCTGGCGCGGCAGTTTTGGGGCTGGCTGTCGGATCGCATCGGCGGCTTGCAGACGGTATTATGCGGATCGATTGCCCAGGCCGTGGCCATGACCGGCTTCTTGTTCACCAGTAACGAGGCCGGGTTGTTCGCTGTTTCCGCTGCGTTCGGCCTTGGCTACGCGGGCCTGATCCCTGCCTATGTGCTGACCGTGCGGGCGCTGTATCCCGCCACCGAGGCCAGTTGGCGCGTCCCTACCGTTTTGTTCGCCGGCCTGCTGGGCATGGCCGGCGGCGGTTGGGCGGCTGGCGCGCTGTACGATCTGTTCGGGTTTTATACCCCGGCCTTCGGTGTCGGGGTGGTGTTCAATCTATTGAACGTCGTGGTCGTGCTGCCAATGGTGGTGCGGACACGCAGCTTGGCGCTGCGGCCCGCGATCGGCTAGGCGACTTTCGCGGTCGCCAGCCACTCGGTCAGCTTGGCGGTTAAAGCCGCCATGGTCAGCGGCTTGGTCAACTGATCGTCCATGCCTGCTGCCAGACTGGTTTCCCGGCTGCCCGCCATCGCATGCGCGGTCAAAGCGACGATCGGGGTGCGGCGACCGAGCGCGGCTTCGAGTTGGCGAATGGTGCGGCTGGCATCGTAGCCGTCCATCTCCGGCATTTGGCAGTCCATCAGCACGAGATCGAACGTGCCTTGGCGGTAAGCCTCCACCGCTTCCAATCCGTTATAGGCGGGGACCACGGAACACCCGAGGATTTCCAACAAGGCTTTGGTAACGCGCATGTTGGCGGCGTTATCTTCGACCAACAGGATATGCGCGTCGGATCGTCCGGCAGCGTGCAACGCGATCTGAAATTCCTGTGCTACGGCAGACAGGGCACTTTCGGATGGCCGCGGCGGTGCCGGTACCGGTGCCGGTGCCGGCTGGGGCGCGGGAGCGGCGAACGCTTGCACGTCCGGGGCACGGGGAGCGACCGGGATCGCCTTGTCGACTGCCATACGGACGGTGAACCAGAACGTGGAGCCGACCCCGATCTGGCTGGTGACACCGATTTCGCCGCCCATCATTTGGCAAAGCTCGCGGGCGATCGACAGGCCCAATCCGGTGCCGCCGTAACGGCGCGTCATCGATGCGTCGGCTTGGGTGAAGGCTTCGAAGATTGCGTCCTGCTTGTCCTG
Source organism: Rhodospirillales bacterium (assembly GCA_037139955.1). Lineage (GTDB taxonomy): Bacteria > Pseudomonadota > Alphaproteobacteria > Acetobacterales > Acetobacteraceae > Rhodopila. Next base: position 21,698 of record JBAXFK010000009.1, on the reverse strand, counting down.
GGCAATGCCAATACCGTTGTCGGCAATTTCGAACCGGACGGTTAGCAATCCATCGACCGTATCGCGCCTGGACACGCGGATGGAAATCGCGCCGTGTTGGGTAAATTTCACCGCGTTGCCGACCAAATTCGCCAGCACCTGCAACAGACGGTGTTTGTCGCCGATCAGCGCGATATTCATGTTGTCCGGGACCGACACCGCAAGCGTCAACCCTTTGGCGCGCGCCTGCTCGGCGAACTGCACCCGCAAATCTTGGAGGAGGGCAGGGAGGTGGAATGGCGCTTTTTCCAGTTCCAGCCGCCCAGCCTCGATCCGCGAGAGGTCGAGAATGTCGTCGATCAACCGCAGCAGCGCTTGGCTCGATTGCGACGCTTGGTCGGTGTAACTGCGCTGCGCTTCCGACATCTGGGTCATTTGCATCAGCTCGATCATGCCGACAACGCCGTTCAGCGGGGTGCGGATTTCGTGGCTCATGTTGGCCAAGAATTGAGTCTTGGCTTGGTTGGATAGTTCGGCCTGTCGCAAAGCTTGCAGCGTTTCCGCTGCCTTGCGCCGCAAATCGTCCAACATGGTGTTGAATGCGAGGCCGATGCGCCTTATTTCCCTCGGGACAGCGCCACGGAACGCCGGCACCGACACTTCATCGTTGCCTTCGAGTACGGCTTCGGCAGTGGATGCGACAAGCCGAACCGGGCGGGCGAGGTAGAGCGCGATCAACCAGCTTAGCAGGGCGGCGGTGACGAACGACCCGACCGCGATGATCGTCGCCATTTGATTGACGATGCTGGCGCGACGGCGCAACTCGGAGATCGGCTGCGGCACCATGACGCCCCAGCCGGTTTCCGGCACGACGGCGTAACCGGCGATCATGTCATCGCGGAAAGCCGGGGAGTAGAATTGGTCCACACCGGTTTCGCCGCGGATCATCGCGGCGACGACATTCACGCCGGAGATATCGCGTGAGGCGGCGACCCAGTCTTTCAACGGATGGCCGATGACTTGGCCTTTGGCATCGGTGATGACGGCATGGCCGTGGTCGCCGAAGGCGATGGCCTGCTGTAGCGATACAAGATAACGCGTGCGCACAATGCCGAGTGCCAACCGACCGTCCGGCAACGGTTTCAGGATGTAGAAGACCGGATTGTTTTTAGCATCGTGGTAAAGATTGGACATTGTGACCGCAGACGACCCCGGGCGCGGCAAGGCGCGCAAGTCGCGCAGCACTTTTTCGGTGACCGGCTGCATTTCGGATTCCGGCAATCCGCGCATCCAGCTATCGATGCTGCCGTCCGGCAACAAGATGCAGATATGCACGACTTCCAGCGACGTCAGGAGGTCGGCCAGTCCGGCAACGGGTTTGTCGAGCGCCCCGCTTTCGATGGCCACGCCGAAGACCGCTTTCAGGTCTTTGACATAGCGGGACATGGTGGATGTCAGGTTGCGCGCAACCAGCAGATGCCGCTCGCGTACCGAGTCGAGTTCGTTTTGGAACGACGTGCGGCCTTCCCACAAGGCAAGTACGCCAATGGGGACCGCCGTCACAACAGTGAAGGCGATGAACAACAGATGATGCATTCGAAGGGCGAACCATGTTCGCCGCCCGCTCGGCTGTTTTGCGCCTTTTAGGCTCGAAGCCTGCTCGTCGTCCCGCGAAACCCCATCCGCGGAAAGGCGGTTATTCCGCTCCATCCGGTTCATCCCTGTTTTCAGTTTTCATACCCGGTGTAAGCTATCGAAATACTGCGCCCGTTGGGCGGTACCAGTCTAGTGCGTTGACTATGTGTCCGGCATCTCGTGCGCATGAAAGGCCAGGAGCGGCAGATGCATTAATGGGCCGATCGAACCAACGCAGCGATGCCACGGCGGCGCATTACGCCGACCCCAGCGAGCCCGACGGTCAGAAGCGCGAGCGTGCCGGGTTCGGGAATGTTCGGGTTGTTAGAGATGCCGGCGTTCTGTGCCACGATTGTGCCGATGGCATTGCCGAGCGCCAAGGCGTCGTAAACCGCTTGCGGCGTATGGATGCCCCCAGCAACGCGGCTGAAGGTGGAGCCCAGATCGCCACTGGACGCGGCCTGGAAGCCAGCGAATGTTTCGCTGATCGGGCAGATTAACGGGCTGCCGTTGTAGAGCGGGTTGACCGAATAATCGGCCAGCAACGGGGCCTGACTGCCGGCATTGTTGCAATCGCTTGCGTTGGAGATCGAGTACGTGGTGGCACCGACGGTGCAGGCGATGGTGTCGCCGGCTGCGTTGCGGGTGGTCGAACCGCCATTGCAATAGGCTTGCGAGGCAACCGTAACGGGAACGGCATCGGTGCCGAAATAAGCGTCCAGAACGGTTGCGGCAGCCCCGCTGAATGCCGGGTGGCCAGCCACATAGTCGGGATGCGGCGGTGTCGCGATCAACGAGTTCCAGTTCGACTGGCAACTCGTAAAATTCGGATTCAACGTAGCCCAATCGGCAGCGCAATCCCGAATGGCGGTGATCGGACGCCACCGGTTGTAGTTGTACTTGGCGTTCCATGCTTCGGCGCCGGCATCCGACATCGCGGCGCCGACCAGGGCGTCCAATTGGCTGTGCTGCAACAGGCTCAGGCCTGTTTGCAGAGCGGCGGCATCGGCGACTTGCAGGAAATGGCCGGGGGGCTGGTAGGTGCCGCCCGGATCGTTCCAATACAGAGCTGCTGTGGCCTGAGCTGCCGTCTGCGGCGCGAATCCGGCGGCGCTACATGCTGTGGCGTTGGCGGCGGACAACGTCACCACACCGCCCTGGCATTCCGTTTCTAAAAGTTGATTGGCGTAGGCGGCGGAGTCGAGTGCCGCCGGCCCGGTCACGGTCGAGGCTCTTGCGGCCGCCATCTCCGGTGAGGTCGCGACAAACGGTGTCACGGCTTGCGCGGTCGGTTCGAGTGCGGGACGGCCGGTCGGGGGGATGTACACGCCAGGGGCCTGTGGGCCGACCGGCGCGACGTAAGAGAGGGTCGACAGCATCGCCGCGTTGCCATTATCGCTAGCGCGAGCGGCAATCATGGCGTTGGCGGCAGCCAAACCTGCCGCAGTGCCGTTGGTGACCTGAGTGCTTGCCGTCAAGGCGCTAAGTTGGCTTGTCACCGATGCGATGTCAGCTTGGATGGCCGCGTATTGCGACAAGGTCGGGCCGACGATAGAGCCAGCGTAGGGTGAGGCACCGCCATAATATGCAGCGCCCGTCACTCCGGCATAGGTCGCATACAACGATGTAGGACCATAGAGGCTGGTCAACATCGTGACGGCGGCGGACAAGGCCGCAGCCTCGGCCGAGGCGTTCGCAATCGATCCGCTGTACGTAATCGGCTGATAGGGGCTGCCGCTGACCGCGTTGATCGCGTCGAACATCGCGCCGTTCACCATCGCGATCTCGCGCGCCACGTTGGGCGGACCGTCGATCAGCGCCGGTGAGGTATTCGCGATGATGTTCAGAAGCTGCGCATTGACGTCGGTAATGGTGTCCGCGCGTGCCGCGCCGCCGAGAGAAAAGCTTCCCGTCGTCACGGCGGCCAGTAGCAAAGCCTTCCGAAACGAGCTTCCGGACCGACGTATTCCAACTTCTGTGGCTGAATGACGCATGGGTTTAAACCTTAAAAGCGACGGGCCAGATACCGATTGGATCAAAATGTATCCGCATCCCAGAGATTAGGCAATCCCCATGTGGTTGAGGGCTGCGAGGTCGCTGGAAAGGCTGTCGAACGTGTGATTTTTTGTATTGCGCTACCATAAGTAGTATATGGCCGCGTTACATTCGCCTTCGATGTCGCGCCGGCCGAGCCGCAAATCGATGCTGTTTCGTATAAATCCCGCATTATCCGCATGTTACAGCCCCTCCCTTGGATAGTCGTGGCCGAACGAACGTACGAAACAGCGAGCGCCCTTCCCTCGACAATGCTTGTCAATAAGGACTGCTCCTGCTCCCACGGCCACAGAAAATACCCCCATATCGTCATTTGCAACGCATTTATGGTGACAAGCCAGTATTTAGTTATGCGGCTGTCGGATGGGTGCCAATCGCTAAGCTATGCGAACCTATCGAATCGACCGGGCTAGCCGCAGTTCGGCTATCTTTTCAGCGCTGTAACCGAGCGCCCCCAAGACGGAGTCGGTGTGTTCCCCGGCCGTCGGCGGCTGCATCCGCAAGCCTGGTGCTTCATCGTCGAAACAGATCGGTGTACCCGGTAGTTTCGCGAAGCTTCCGTCGGGCATGCGCACGTCCATCATTCGGCCATGCGCATTCAATTGCGGATCGTCGAAAAGGTCGGATGGCGTTCGTACCGGGGAGAAAGGGATGTTTATCTCGTCCATGACACGTTCGAGCGTCGCGATGTCGAAACGTGCCACGATCTCCGTCACATACGGCCGCAACTGATCGCGGTTCGTCGCTCGCTCGGGGTTGGTCAGAAAGCGCGGGTCGGTCAGCAAGTGCTCGCAGTCGAAGTGCTTGCAGAAGCTACGCCAGTGGTTGTCGGACGTGATGCCGATAAACAATTTTTCGCCGCACAGGGTCGAAAACGTCTCGTAAATGCCCCAGGCGCCGCTCCGGGCGGGCATCGGCGGCGACGGGGTGCCGGTCGCGGCCTCCCCAGCCATGTGCTGCGCAACCAGGAAGGCGCAGGACTCGTAAAGCGAGCTGGTGACCTTGCGGCCTTCCCCGTCCTTATCGCGCTGGCGCAATGCAGCGAGGATGCCGATAACACCCATCACTCCACCCATGATATCGACAACCGAGCTACCGGCGCGCAACGGTTGGCCCGGCGGGCCGGTCATGTAGGCGAGGCCTGTCATATATTGCACGATTTCGTCCAACGCCGGCCGGTGCTCGTAAGGCCCGGGCAGGAAGCCCTTCATTGCGCAGTAGATGAGCTTCGGGTTCACGGCATGCACCGCGTCCCAACCCATGCCGAGCTTGTCCATGGTGCCGGGACCGAAGTTCTCGATCAGGACGTCGGCGTTGCGTGCCATGTCCAGCGCGATCGCGCGCCCGTCCGCAGATTTCAGGTCCAGGCAGACGCCGCGTTTGTTGCGGTTGAAATAGCAGAAGAAGCCGCTGGCAAAGCCACGCAACGCACGGGTGTGATCGCCGTTCGGCGCCGGCTCGATTTTGATGACATCGGCGCCGAGATCGGCAAGGACCACGCCGCAGGACGGGCCCATCACGGTATGGGTGAATTCGAGGACGGTGACGCCCGCGAGCGGCAATACCGACATGGAGATTCCTTAAAGACGATGTGGCCGATCCTTTCGACGGGGCGCCAGGGAGTCAAGCCAAGCAGCTTTCAGGGATCGAATGCCAGGTAACGCGCCGGGCGATTGGATTCGTGCTGGTATGCTGCCGCCCGTGCGAGCAAGGCACGGTCGCTGTCGGACTGCCGCCCGGCTTCGCGGAGGTGGTCTGTCCAACTCTCCATCGACCAGATTTCGACCCAACCTTCGGGGTGGGCGACGTTTTCGTAGATCTGCCAGAACTGGGCGCCGGTACGGCCGCGCAGAAGCCGGACTTCGCGCATAATGGCCATGAACGCCTCCCGCTCGGCCGGGGTCACCATGTAGTGCGCGGTTTCCATGACCCGGCCACGCGCGTTGCGCAGCAACGGTACTAGTTCGGCGGCGGGTGCCTCGGGCGTCAGGGCGGCCTCGCGGGGGGCAGGAGCAATGGGGGAGGCGATGGCTTCGATCCGGAAACCGAGCGCGCCGATTGCCAGCGTGGCGCCAACGCCGGCCGCGATGCCCAGGGTCAGCGGCATGCCGATATCGCCGGCCAGCCAGCCCCAGCCGAAGGATCCGATGGTCAACGCGCCATTCTGTGCCAGTTGATAGATCGACAGCGCCCGCGCCCGCACCCAAGGCGGGCAAGCCAACTGCGCCGAGGCTTGCATCGTAGCGTAGGCCGATGTCCACCCGATGCCGAACAGCAGCATGCCGAAGGCCGCCAGTGTCCAATGATGCGCGAACGACAACAATGCCATGCCAGCGCAGGACGATAGCGTGCATAGGAGGACGGTCCGGCCGCGGCTGAAATGCTTGCGAAACATCGGCAATAACATGCCGGACGCGACGCCCCCCGCGCCCATTGCACCCAGAATGACACCGTACATGCCGGCGCCGAGCCCCAATTCCTGCCGCACGAACAGCGGCAAAAGGCCCCAAGGGGCAGCGCAGGGAATGGAGTAGGCGATGGTGCGCATCATCGCGGATCGGATGGCCGGCGTGTTGCGGACGAAGCGCATACCGGCGCGCATCGCCGACAGGAAATGCTCGCGCGGCAGGCCGGTGAAATGGCGCGTGTTGCGCCGCCAATGGATCAGCGCCGCAATCACCGTCGTGATCGACACCGCATACATGCAAAACGCTAGGCTCGGCCCACCCAGCAAGATCAGAAATCCGGCCAATGCGGGACCGATGGCGCGTGTCAGGTTGAAGCCGATGCCATTCAGAGCGATGGCTTGCACCAGATCCTCGCGCGGGACGAGTTCGGGCACCACCGCGCTCCAGGCCGGGTTGTTGAGCGCGGTGCCGATGCCGATGACGAAAGTCAGGATCAGCAGCCAAGGCGCGGTCATCGCGCCGGATAAGGTCAGGATCGCGAGCAGCGCGGCGGCGGCGAAAGTCCAAACTTGGCAGCCGATCAGGAACACCCGGCGATCGACAATGTCGGCCATTGCCCCGCCGGGAAGGGCTAGCAGGAAGACCGGCATGATGGTGGCAGCTTGCACCATCGACACGATGAGCGGGTCGGGTGCCAGGGAGGTCATCAGCCAGCCGGCACCGGTATTCTGCAACCACATGCCGAGCCAAGCGATCACCCCGGCGCCCCAAAGGGTGCGGAAGGTCCCGTTGCGGAGCGGCACGAGTGCGGCGGGCAGGGCCATCAGTATCTCGTTCGGTGCGACATACCGTTCATATACGGTGCAATCGCGGCGTTTTCATGAGAAAGTCGTGCGAAGCAGAGAAAGGACCGGGCGATGCCCGACGACGGAACGCTTTACCGACAGGATTTCTTCGTCTGGAGCAACGATCGGGCGAAGATGATTCGCGCCGCTCGGGCTGCGGTCTCGGATAGTGGCGCAAACGATCTGCGTGCCAACCTGAGCGGATATGGTAAAATCGCCCATGCGATTGCTGCCGGCTGTGCGGACCGATCCTACACCCAAGACCGAATCCTCGACGATCGGTGGCCGGAGATGCCCGCGTGAAAGTATTCTGGAATCCCGTTCAATTCGCCCACGCCCCGGATTTCTTCCTGGCGCGCGGCACCGTCCGCCCGAACTATGAAATCCCGGTGCGGGCCGAGTCATTGCTCGCCGCTTGCGCCGATATGGGTCTGTCCGTCGTGGCGCCGCCGCCCGTCGACATCGCCACGCTGCTGGCGGTGCACGAACCCGAATACCTCGCGTTTCTGCGCGACGGTTACGCCGCATGGTCCGAAATCCCCGACACCGGGCCGGAGATCGTCGCCAATCACCACCCGTCGCCCGAAATGATGGCGAATGGGGCACGTGCGCCCAGCAACATCGTTGGCCAAGCCGGCTGGTTTGCCGCCGACGCGGCTTGTCCGATCGGACCGCACACTTGGGAAGCCGCCTTCCACGCCGCTGCCGGAGCCGCCGCCGCCGCGGATGAGGTCGCTCGGGGAATCAACGCCTATGCTTTGGCACGTCCGCCGGGGCACCATGCCTATCGCGCCCGCGCCGGCGGCCATTGCTATCTGAACAATGCGGCGATCGCGGCGGAGCGGTTGCGGGCCAAGGGCGCCGAGCGCGTGGCGGTTCTCGATATCGATAGCCATCACGGGAACGGCACGCAGGGAATTTTCTGGAATCGCCCGGATGTACTGTTCGTGTCGGTGCATGGCGATCCGAACCGCTATTATCCCTGGTTCACCGGCCACGCGACCGAGCGTGGCGGTGGCGACGGGGCGGGCTGCAATATCAATCTGCCGCTGGCGATCGGCACGGGCGACGACGGTTGGCTTCGCGCCGTGTCCGACGGAATCGACGCCATCCGCGCGTATGGAGCCGAGGCGCTCGTGGTCAGCCTGGGCTTCGATGCCTCTGTCGACGAACCGCTGAACGCCCTTTCCGTCACTGCCGACGGATTTTCCCGTGCGGGCGCGGCGATCGGGGCGCTTGGCCTTCCGACCGCGATCGTGCAAGAGGGGGGCTATAACGTGGATGTCATCGGCGGGCTGCTGACGCGGTTTCTGGGTGGCTTCGGCGGTTAACAAAAGGCGATACAATCATGAACCTCACTTCCGGACTCGTCGGCGCGGAAATCACCGGCGCCATTGGCTGGCTCATTTGGGACAACCAGTCGAAGCTGAACGCTTTGTCCCCTGGCATGTACGAAGATGCGCTCGAGGTCATTAAGACCTTCGAGGAAACCGACTCCATCAAAGTCGTCGTGATGCGCGGCGCCGGCCGGCGCGCGTTCATCTCGGGCGCCGATATCTCCAGCTTCGCCAAGACCCGCAACTCCCCCGAAGCGCTGGCCGCCGCACAAGTCGCGCCGACCTTGCTGCGGGAGAAGTTGATCCACCTGGAAAAGCCGCTGATCGCGATGATCTATGGCTACTGCTTGGGCGGCGGCATGGGCATGGCATTGAACGCGGACCTGCGCTTCGCCTCCACCGACTCGCAGTTCGGCGTGCCGGCGGCGCACCGCGGCGTGGCCTATGCGCCGGATGGATTGAAGCAACTGGTCGATGTCGTCGGACCCAGCGCGGCGAAGGACATCATGTTCTCGGCGCGCCGGCTGAAATCGGACGAAGCGCTGCGCATCGGCCTGATCAACCGCGTCGTGGATGCGGAAGATTTGGAAAAGGAAACCATCGCTTACGCCGAAATCCTGGCCGGCAACGCCCCGCTGTCGATGCGGGCGTCCAAATACTTCATCAACCAGCTCGGCCTCGAACGCGACCAACGCGACGAGGCTCGGATGGAAGCGATGCAGAAGGAAGCCGCCGCTAGCGAGGACTTTAAGGAAGCGACCCGATCCTTTATGGAAAAGCGCCGCCCTGTCTTTATTGGCCGTTAAGTCCCCGCTCGTACCACCCCCGCGACCGACGGACGATCCGCACGACCGAAAGCATGACCGGCACTTCCACCAGTACACCGACGACGGTGGCAAGTGCCGCGCCCGACTGGAAGCCGAATAAAGCGATCGCCGTCGCCACCGCGAGTTCGAAGAAGTTGCTGGCCCCGATCAAGGCCGAGGGGCCGGCAACGCACCATTCTTCCCCGAGATGTCGGTTCACCCAATAGGCGAGGCCGGCGTTGAAATAGACCTGGATAACGATCGGTATGGCCAGCAACGCGATGATCGTGGGCTGGGCGACGATTTGCTCCCCCTGTAGCCCGAACAGCAGCACCAACGTGGCCAGCAGCGCGCTGAGCGATAGCGGGGCCAAAACGACCAGCAGGCGGGACAGCGCGGCGGGTCCGCCCGATGCCAATGTCAGGTGCCGCCAAACTTGGGCAACGACGACCGGCACCACGATATAGAGCAATACCGACAGCAGCAGCGTGTCCCAGGGCACGACGATCGACGACAAACCGAGCAGCAGGCCGACCAGCGGGGCGAAGGCGACGACCATGATGCCGTCGTTCAGCGCCACTTGGCTGAGGGTGAAATGCGGCTCCCCCTCCACCAAATTCGACCAAACGAACACCATCGCCGTGCAGGGTGCCGCCGCGAGGAGAATCAGCCCGGCAGTATAGCTGGCGATTTGGTCCTCGGGCAGATATGGGCGGAAGAGATGGGCGATGAAAATCCAGGCCAGCAGAGCCATCGAAAATGGCTTCACCAGCCAGTTGACCCCCACAGTCGAGACAATGCCGCGCCAATGCTTGCTCACTTCCTTGAGAGCCGCAGGATCGATTTTCAGCAGCATGGGAATGACCATCAGCCAAACCAGCAGGGCGACCGGGATATTGATTTGCGCCACGGTGGCGTTGCCGATGGTGTGGAATAGGCCGGGGACGAACTGCCCCAGTACGACGCCGGCGACAATGCACAGCGCTACCCAGAGGGTGAGGAAACGCTCGAACAGGTTCATGCCGGCACCCGGCGAAATATGGCGGTGGATGGCAGCAGGGCGGTGATACCGAAACAAACGGCAAGCATGACAGCGGATCCCCAAAGACACCCGGCCATTCCGTAGTGTTGCGTTAGAATACCGGACAGCAGAATACCCGCCAGCCGGCCGGCGGCGTTGGCGGCGTAATAGAAGCCGACATCCTCGGCGGCTTTCTCCGATCCGGCATAGGCCAGGATCAGGTAAGAGTGCAGCGAGGAAATCACGGCAAAGACGAAGCCGAACACCAGCAGACCCACGACCAGCACCAAATCGGGGCGCGGCATGCCGGGTATCGCGATCGCGAATGCCAGCGCTGCGGGTATTGCAGTCAGCGCCAGTCCCCAGATGCGGGCGGCGGGAACCTCCCGGCTCAGCCCGTCGTGGCTGCGCGCGACTAGCGACGGTGCCGTGGCTTGGATGGTGCCATAGGCGATGGTCCAAGCGGCAATGAAGCCCGCGACGTTCATGTACTGCCAGCCCTGGCCGTAAAGAAACACCGGTAGCCCGACGACGAACCACACATCGCGTGAGGCGAACAGGAAGATGCGGGCACCGGCCATCAGGTTGATCGCTCGGGTCTTGGCGAACAATTCGCGGAAACTCTTGGACGATTTGGCTTTCCCGAGCGTGCGCGGCAGCGACAGCATCGTGCCGGCCAGCACGACACCCAGCATGGCCGCCATAAGCCATAAAGCCATTTGGAACCCGACGACCTGGAGCAAAAACCCGCCGAGGAAAAAACCTGCGCCCTTGGTCGCGTTCTTCGAACCGGTGAACCATGCCACCCAGCGGAACAATTGCCCCGCCCCTTCGGTGGCGCTGGCTTTGATCGCACTTTTCGAGGCTGTTTTGGTCAGGTCCTTGGCGATCCCGGCAATGCCTTGCGCGGCGACGACCCAGGCGACGGACGCCGTCGCGCCCCACGTCGGGTTCAAGGCCGACAACATGAACAGCCCGCCGATCTGCAACATCAGCCCTGTCGCGAGCATCCGGGGAATTCCGAACCGAGAGGCCAGCCAGCCGCCGCCGATATTGGCAAAAATCCCCGCAGTCTCATACAGCAGGAACAGGAACGCCAGGGTAAATGGCGTGTAGCCCGATTTATAAAAATGCAGCAGCACCAGCATGCGGATGGCGCCGTCGGTCGATGTGAACAGAAAATACGCCGATGCGACGATCAGATAGTTGCGTAGGCCAGTCATCGGGCCGCCCGATCGATGACGATGTTGGCGAGGTCTACCATCCGGCAGGAATACCCGACCTCGTTGTCGTACCAAGCGTAGACTTTCAACAGCGTGTCGTCCGTGACCATCGTGCTAGGGCCGTCGACGATCGCGCTGCGGGTGTCGTTGCAGTAGTCGGCGGAAACCAGCGGTCGAGCTTCGAAACCCAAGATGCCGGCGAGCGGTCCGGCCGCCGCGCTTTGGAACAATCCGTTGATTTCCTCGACGGTCACGGCGCGCGCCATCTCGAACACGCAATCGGTCAGGCTGGCGTTCAGCACCGGCACGCGCACGGCATGGCCGTTCAGCTTGCCCTTCAGTGCGGGGTAAATCAGTGCGATGGCGGTGGCGCTGCCCGTGGTTGTCGGTTGCAACGACAGCATCGCCGACCGCGCTCGTCGCAAGTCCTTATGCGGTGCATCGATCACGACATTGGTGTTGGTGGGATCGTGGATCGTGGTGATCTGCCCGTGCCGGATGCCGATTGCGTCCTGCAACACTTTCACCACCGGTGCGAGGCAGTTGGTCGTGCAGGACGCCGCCGTCATCAGATGGTTCGTCTGGGGATCGTAAAGATGGTCGTTCACCCCGACCACGATGTTCAGCGTGCCGCCGTCCTTCACTGGGGCGGCAACAATTACCTTTTTGACCCCGCGCCGAAAATATCCCTGCAACTGCTCGGTTTTCACCATTTTGCCAGTGCATTCCAGCACGATGTCGCAGCCGAGGTCGCCCCAGGCCACGCCCTCGGCGTTGGGTTCGGCGGAATACCCGATCCGCTTGCTGCCGATTTGGATGCTTCGCTCGTCGTCGCTGGCAAAGTCGGTGCGCCAGCGCCCATGGATACTGTCGAACTCCAATAAATGTGCCGCCGTCGTCGCATTGCCCTTGATTTCGTTCAGATGCACCACATCTAATCGGTTATCCTCACGCGGATCGTCTGCTGGCCGATACATTCCTCCCATCGCCGCCCGCAGCGCCAAACGGCCGATCCGGCCCATCCCGTTAATTCCGACACGCATATCAACGCACTCCGACAGGGTTGGGGAGACCGGCACCGATCTCGTCGAGCCGTGCCTTCATGGCCATGCGATCCAGGGCGTCGAACCGCAGCGAGGTGAAAATTTCGAGACGTCGGCGCAAGCTGGCATATAATTCGTTCAACATCGCCGCCCGCTCCACCGCACTGCCGCCGAATTTCGCGGGATCGGGCAGCGGCCAAGCGGCGGTTACCGGTAGGTCGCCGAAATCCGGGCACACCGGACCGTCGAGCGCGTCGCACAGCGTAATGACGAAATCCATCTTCGGGGCATTGGCCCCGGTGAATTCGTGCCAGGACTTGCTGCGGAGGTCGCCGATATCGTGACCTAGGCCGCGCAGCTTCGCGATAACGTCGGGGTTCGGTTCTGCCGATGGGTCCGATCCGGCGGAGTAACCGTGGAAACGCTGGCCACCGACCGATCGCAGCAGTGCCTCGGCTATGATCGAGCGGGCTGCATTATGCGTGCACAGGAACAGCACATTGAAGGCGGGGGTCATGCCTGTCGTCTCCTGTGGGCATTGGGGGAGCAGCCGAGCGATATCGCCGCAGAGATCGGGGCGGCCGTCGCAGCAGGCTTCGGTCAGGAACATCAAAACGTTGCGCACGGTGGCGATGCGCGCAGCGTGGACAATCTGCCGCCCGTGACGGGTCGATTGCGTCAAACCGGCGCGTTCGAGGGCGGATAAATGGAACGATGCTGTCGAGCCCGGCAATCCCAAGCGCGCCCCGATGTCCCCCGCCGGCAGCCCCGCCGGTCCTGAGGTCATTAACAGGCGCAGGAGGTCGACCCGGGTCTCGGCGGACAGGGCGGAGAAGATGGTGGCGGCTTCAGATGATTCCATATTTCCAGTTTAATAGAAATATGGATGGGCGCAAGTGGCTAATGGCGGGCGGAGAGCGCCTCGATCTGCTGGACCAGTTCCGGATGGCCGTTGAGAAAGCCGATAAGGTCGTTTTCGACCTTCAATCGCGCAATCGGCTTCATGTGCTCCCATGTCACGACCGGCATGACCGACACCACGATCGGCGCGAATTGCCCGCCGGTCAGGCTGTGCAAGGCCATGCGTGCCCGTACGGATAGCCCGCCTAGGCTGGGGACCCCTTCGATCCAAAGCCCAACCGCCATCGCCAAAGGCTCTTCGGTGCCGGCAACCAACCGCCATTGGTGCGGTTCCGGTTCGAGCCAGCTTTCCCTGGTTTCCTCGATCCATGGCGGTCGCGACAAGCGCCGCCGCTCTGCCAGCACCGGGCCGGCAGTGTTGCGCGGGGAGAACGCGACGACATGCAGGTCGTAGCTGGTTCCGTTGCCGCAGGTTACGCGCTGGTCGATCGATCGGCCGCCCAGCGACGGCCGCTTGCGCTCGGGTGGGGTGGTCGGCGCACTGGAGCAACCGCCATCGAGCGTCAGCGGCTGCAAGGCCGCGATGTCGGCGGCCGCGCTCCGATCCAGCAGCATCGCCGCGACGGGGCTGGTTGCGGCGATCGCAATCGACAAAGCCGAGGCGAAGACGCCACTGCCGAAATATTGGCCGGCCGGCATCGGGGATGTCGTGGGGATGTCGGGATGGTGATCTTCCCGGAACGGCAAGCCGCAGGCCAGCAGCAGCAGGATCACCAGGGAGAAGAACATCCAGCCATATAACACATGGTCGGTGGCGGCGGCCTCGGCGCTGCCAAGAATGTGGCCGAGCGAAACGATACCGAGGGCGCGGAAGCCGTTGGCGATGATGGGAACGACGATCGAAATGGCGATGAAAGCCGCGCGTCGCACAGGACTGCGGTACATCAGGATCGCGTATAGCGCCCCAAAAGCGATCGACGCGATCAAGAACCGTAGACCGGCGCAGGCTTGGGCGATGAAAAACGTACCCTCGGCTATTTCGATCACGTACCCGTCGACATAAGCCGGGATTTGCACGGCGATTAGGCCGTATCGTACGAAGACGGCGGTGACGTCCTGCAATTGCGGGGTCAAGAATTCGCCGAACGGTACGAGGAAAAATAAATACAGCAGCGGACCGGAAGCCGCTTTCCACAATCGCCAGCCCAGTACGCCTAGAAATAGCAGTTCCAGGAACCCGACGACGACGAGTTGCCGTCCCTCCATGATGCCTAAGCGTTCCGAGAACAGCCATATCGCCGCCAGCGGTATCCCACCGAGGGCGACGAACGGCATCGGCTTCGCCGCCAACCCGCGCAATGCGCCCCGGCGATCCCATAGCAGGTAAACGACGATGGGGATGACCATGAAGCAATGGTTGTAGGCGGTGGAATCGTCCCAGGTTTGGACGGCGGTCACCACCTCGGTCCGGAACAAGCCGCCTAGCAGCAGCATGCCGACGATTAAGCCGACTCCGGTGCCTCGCAGTGCGCCCCATGCCTCGGGGATGCCCGGCAACGCGACGGTCGTTTTGGCCATGCTCATTGCTGGTTCTCCGCCGGTCGCAAAAACGCGTCGTAACGGCTTAGGCACGCCGACCAATCGTAGCGCTGCAACACGCAATCGCGCGCTGCTTGGCCGATTGCCGGGCCGCTATTGCCAGACGCCAACGCGACGCAGGCGGCAGCGAAGGCGTCCGCGTCGTCGGCCAATAGCACTTCTTTGCCCGGCACGGCGTCGATTCCTTCCAACGCGCCGGATGTCACCACGACGGGGCGGCCGAGCGACATGGCTTCCAAGACCTTGTTCTGAATGCCGCGGGCGATACGCATTGGCGCGACCGAGGCGGTGGCATGCGCAACATACGGTCGCACGTCCGGTACGCGGCCGGTGACATGCACGCCGTCGATTTGTCCCAAGCGTAGCACGGCATCGTTGGGGCTGTGCCCGACGATGTGAAATTGTGCCTTGGGCAGTGTTCGCCGGACGATCGGCAGGATCTCGGTCGCGAACCAGACGACGGCGTCGGCGTTCGGCTTGTAATCCATCGTGCCGGTGAAAACGTAGTTGGGGACGGCGGTGTCGTAGACCGGTGCATACGATCCGACCGGATCGAAATACCTGTGATCGACCCCGTTGCTGACCCCCAGTACCGTGGCGGTATGGTTAGGGACCAGGGTCTCGTACAATGCGGCCTCGGCGTCGGACACGAAGCTGGCCATATCGGCCTCCCCTCCGATGCGCTGTTCCAGTGCTGCGACTTTGTGCCATTCGCGGCGGAAGACCCAGCGCTTCGGGCCGGTCAGCGCATCGGCATAGGCCCGCCATTTTTCGGAATCGACATCGACAAGATCGATCGCCAGTGGCGCCGACCGCGGGAGGTCGAGCACATAGGGGGCCATATTGGACGAATAAACGAACACCATCGCCGGTTTCACCCGGGTCATGACATCCCGCACCCAGCGCCGTAGGCCGCGATCCTGGAAATACGCGACACTGAGGGCATCGCCCGTCAGCAACCCGCGCAGACACAGCAACGTCGCGACCCGGCGATTGAGCGGCGCGATATGCGCGCTGGCGCACATCGCCCGCATCGTATCCACATGCTCCGCGTCGGCGGGATCGTCGAGCAGGCAGCCGAGGTGCATCTCGTACCATTGAGAGAGGTACATGAAGATTTGCAGTGCTCGGATTTTTTCGCCCTTGGTCGGCGGGTAGGGCAGGCGCTGGATCAGGAATAGAAGGGGCGGTTTCATCGTGTCGCCGCCGGCACGGCGGGTATGCACGGGGCGATCACCCCAACCCCCGCACGAGATGCGGGCCGATCGCATTCGCCACCGGGAGCGGCAAGCGTTTCCAGGCGGCGATGAACAGTGCGTATTTCGGATTCAGCGGGTTATGGTCCGGAATATGCTGCCCCGGTGCGAGGAAATACCGATATGGCAACCGCGCCGGATCGAACCCCCAATTATGCTTGAACGAGTAAGCGCCCGTGCCTAGCTTACTACGCCCGAAATCGAACAGTCGGTGGCCGCTGTCGGCGGCGCGGCGCATGACTTCCCAGTACATGAAATCGTTGCCGGCCACTTGGCGCGCTGCCGATGTGCCGCCACCGTAGTAGGGCAGGACCTCGTCGCGGAAATAGAAATTCATGACCGAGGCAACAGGCTTGTCGCCGTCCAGGACAGTCACGATATCTGCGCAATCGCGGAACCGGTGCATGAGCGACGCGAACCAGCGGGCGGAAAACACGGGGGTGCCGAGGTTGCGCACACTCTCGGCGTAGATGCGGTGCAGCCGAGCGGAGTCGTGCTCGACGACGGAGGTAAGGCCGTTTTGGATGCCTTTGCGCACCATAGCCCGCTGCTTGCGCGGGATGGCTTTCATGTTGGTGTCGTGGTTGGCGACGATGGGTTTGCGGAATGTGACGTATAGGTCGGGTCGTTCCACCCAGTCGCTTTCGACAGCATCGCGGTGGCGGAATTCGACCGCGCTCGCACCGGTTTCCGGCAGCAATCCGGCGGCGTACTCCGCCAGCGCGGTGGCGGTTTCGGCATCGACCGCCAACGGCCCGCCGTAAACACAGAACGGCGACGAAATCAGCGTGTTACCGAACAGTGCCGTTTTTACCTGGATCAACGGCAGCACCCCGACGATGGCGCCATCCCGCTCGGCATATGTATAAAAGCTCAGGTGGCCGAATTCCTCGGCGATCAGTCGGCGCCACGCGGCGCGGTGAAAGAACGTTCCGGCCGGCATGGCGTCCACGAACGCATCCCATGCCGGCTCGGCGGCGATATCCAATGGGCGGAGTTTCAAGGGCATGGCGTGCTATCGCGCGGCCAGGACGTCGGCGTAAACCCGGTCCATGCGGTCCCAAGCGAAATCGTGCAGGAGCTTGTCCAGCGCCGGACCCATCCGCGACAGGTTGGTATAGTGCCGAATGCGCGATTTCCAACCGCAATTGGCAATGCGCGGTTGCCCCGGATCGACTTCCCATGGGTGGAAGTAGAAAATACCCGGTCGTTTCTCTTCATTATTGACTTTATTCAAGCCGGCATAATACAAAAACGTCGGTAGCAGCCGGAAATATCCGCCCCCCGAGCAGGGCCAGTTGCGGCCGAATGCGCGTACGGCCGTCATGGGAATTTCCCACAAATCGCATCCTGCGGGATGGAACGGAACGCGCGGAGCATCCGGCATTCCGTATAAATCGTGCTGGATCGGGTTGATCGAGGAACTATAGCGATACCCTGCTGCCTGCAATTCGGCGAAAGCCCATAGGTTCTTCGCACCGATGGAGAATGTCGCGGCGCGGTAGCCGGTGACCGGCACGCCGCCGATATCCTCAAGCGTCAGCTTGGTTTTCAGTACGTCTGCGCGGAAGGTCGCGGGATCCTGGGTGTCGGCGCGAATATGCTCCCACCCGTGGCTGGCCAGTTCGTGCCCGGCGGCGACGATCTGTCGTACCATCGCCGGGTGGCGTTCGGCGACACAGCCCAGTGTGAAGAACGTCGCTTGCACCCCGGCGGCCGCGAACTGTGCTAGGATGCGCTCGACATTGGCTTCGACCCGGGATTGGAATCCGTTCCAATCGGCGCGATCGATGCAATGGGCGAAGGCCTGGACTTGGTAGTAGTCCTCGACATCCACGGTCATGGCGTTCGTGCGGCCGGTCACTGCGGCACCTTGGCTTCCATGATGTCCAGCATTCGCTTCAGCATCCGTTCCTGCCGCATCGCACCCTGCTCCAACGCCAAAATCCGCCCGGCGAGGGTATCGAGCTCCTGCGACGGGATCGTGGCCGGGTTTGGCGGCGGTGGGGGAGGCGGCACTGCACCCGGTTGCATGTAGGGACCGTTCTCGGCCTGCGCTAGGGCAACACCGCCGGCACCCAGGTCGTCGCTCAGCTCGTTGGCAGTGGTTTCCACCATTTCGGCTGTGATCGTGTGAACTTCTTCTAACGAGCCCAGCAGCAACACGCGGGAGCATAAAGTGTTGATTCGGCGGGGGATGCCGCCGCTATGCTCGTGCACGGCACGGAATGTATCGGGCTCCCACGCGGGATCGTTCTTCCAACCGACCAGACGTAGGCGGTGTTCGATGTAGCCGCGGGTTTCGGATTCCGAAAGCGGCCCCAGATGGAACGACGCCAGCACGCGTTGGCGTAGTTGTTCGGCATCCTTCATCGCCAGCATCGGGCGAAACTGGGGTTGGCCGAGCAGGATGGTTTGCACCGACGCTTTGCCATCCACGGTGATGTTGGACAGCATGCGGAGTTCTTCCAGTGCGCTCAATGGCAGGTTTTGTACCTCGTCCACCAACAGCAGCAGGCGCCGTCCGGCTTTGCGGTGTTCGCGCACCAATTGTTCGTATTTCACCAGCAAGGTGGCTTTGTCGGATGCGATCTCGGCTTCCAACCCGAAGCCGGCCATCGCGAGGCGCAGCAGGTCGTCCCCCGACACGCGGGTTGTGACGACGCGCGACATTACATAGGTGCTGCGGTCGAGCTGGGTCCACAACTGCTCGACCAGCGTGGTTTTGCCGGCGCCCACCTCTCCGGTGATAACGACGAAGCCTTCTTCCTGGGACAACCCGTAGACCAGATGCGCGATCGCGCGACTGTGCCCGCTGGAGCCGAAGAAAAATCGGCGATCCGGCGTCAGAAGGAAGGGCAGGGCCGTCAGGCGATAGAATTTTTCGTACACGACGATCCGTTAGAACGATTTTGTGATGCCGACGACGAAGATGTCCTCGTACAGATTGAGCAGCACCGACGACGACGCGCTCCGATAATAGGTGTATCGTGCGGACGCGGACAGCTTTTCGTTGATGGTGTAAAGCAAGCCGGAGTTGAAGGCCATGCTCTGGCTCGATCCCTGCAGCCCGCCGGCGATCGTGTTGAACGACACCGAGTTTGTCCAACGTAAGTCGCCTCGCAACTCGTGCGTCCAAGTCATGATAAGACCGTTGGTCTGCGACGAAGATTGCAGCGCCGAAGTCCCGCCGGCCGACACCTGGTTCGATGCGTTCAGCGTCAGACTGAGTGTGTCGCGGTTAAGCTGAGTGGTGATGGTCGAGGTGAGCGTTTTGAAATGGAACACGCCAGGTTGTATCGCCGCCGCGTTCGTGGTGCCGAATAATTGGCCGCCGGTCTGCGCGTTCACGAACGATCCGTTCGACGATACCGCGCCGCGGTTCAGCTGCTGTTGCAGGTTTTCCAACTGGGTACCGAGCGTGTCGGAGTAGCTGGCGGAGATCGAGGTGCGTGCCGTCAATTGGTAATGGCCGTTGAATGTGACGGAATCCGAGCCCTGCTGGTGCCCGTAGCTCAGCGTGATCGAGCTATATTGGTTGGGCGTGTAGGTGCCGCCGAACGACCATGTCAAATCGTCGATCGTTTGCGCGTTGGCGCCGCTATAGGCAATCCGTTCGTGCCCGAGCGAGGCGGTTAACGTCACCGAACGTGTCAGCGCGTAGTTCAGCGCATTGCTGAAAATCTCCCGCGTCGAGGTGGTCTTCTGCGCGGCGGCGGTAATCGAGCCGGTGGCACCGAGCGAACCGCTCGAGTTCGACTGGCTAAGGTCGAGATTGAACACGTCCTGAAAGTCGTTCAGGAAATCCCCAGATCGATACTCGAATGTTTGCTCGGTTGTCGTTTGCTTGCGCGAGCCGCCGCCCGATGGGAATGGGACATATGTAAATCCCGATGCTGGGCTGCTTTGCGACAAATTGAGCGAATAGCCCAACCGAACCGTCCCGTATTCGCGGAATTGCTTCAATATGTAAGGCGAAATGCCGATACTAACCGTCTGGACCGTGTCCTGCTGCGTCGCGCCTAACTGTCGTGACCCGCCGATACCCGAGCCGGAACCGGCGGTCAGCCCGCCCCCGTCGCTCGCACCGACCGAACCGCCGGCGCCGGCCGCGCCGCGAGTCGATTGTATACCGGACAGCGCCCGAATATCGACGAAGGCGAACTCGTCGATCGCAGTGACGGTCGCGGTGCCGTTCAGTTGTTGGTTCAACGCGTTCTGCGACCCGGTGCGCGCGTTCATAATCAACACCGGCGCATAATCCAGCCGTAGCTGTGTTCGTTGCGTATTGCCCGATACCGACATGCCCGGCGACAGCGACGTCGTCAGGTCCCACCGCATTGGGCTGTGGACTTGCATGACGTTGTCGGTCAGCGTCTCTTGCACCCCGATCCGGGGTAGGAACGTCCACCCGAAGGCCGAATTCTTGCCTGGGATGCCGTTTGCGATTTGCAGTTGGTGTGTCAGGTCCTGCGCGTCAGGTGTCGCGAGGTCGGAAATCGACGATCCCGTCCCGAGCGCGCCGGTATCGAGCAATGGGAACGCCAATGCGCTGCCGGCTCCGCCCAGGCCAGCGGTCAGCGCCGTCGCGACCGTCAGCCCGGCCAGCCGACCGTAGGCACGAAAAGACTCGGGTTCCGATCCCATCGTATCGTGCTCAGGTACGCGCACGTCAGGACGAATAGTAGGAGGAATAAGCGCCGAACGTGTAGCGCGAAGAAATTTGCTGCTTGTTGAGCACCATGGTGATCGTCGGGCAGGCCTGAATGAGGTCCAACGAAGCTTCGACCTCGTCGCGTTGCGTGCGATCGGCTTCCACCACGAACACGATCTGCCCGACGACGGGGGCGAGCACGGCTGGATCGCTGGTGGATAGGCACGGCGGCGCGTCGAGGATCAACAGACGGTCGGCGTAGCGCCGTCCAAGGCTTTGAATCAGACGGGTCATTTCCTTGGTCGAGAACAACTCCGCGCTTCGCTCGCGTTCGCGCCCGACGGGCAGGATCGACAGCCGCTCGATCGGGGTTTTCACGATCAGCGGCGCTGGATCGAGCTTGGGATTCGCCACAAGATCCAACAACCCGCGCGATTCCGCCAATCCAAGCGAATAGCAGAATGAATCGCGCTTGGAGTCGGCGTCGACAAGAAGCACATGGTGATCGCCCTGGCGTGCGATACTGCCGGCAAGGTTGACGGAGGTGAAGCTTTTGCCCTCCCCCGGTCGGGCACTGGTGACCATAAGCAGATTGGAGAAACCGGGGTCGGAGCCCGGCCCGAAAGCGGTCCGAAGAATTTGCCGTTGAACGAGCCGGAACTCCTCGGAAATGCGGCTGCGGGTACGGGACCAATCGACCATGCCGCCGCGTTCCAGGGCGACGGCGTCGATCGCCGACCGTCCTTGCAGCAAGTCGGGATTGTTCGAGTTCTCGGCCTGTGTCGGATCGCGCACGATGACCGAGGGGGCCATTGGGCGCACGGTCGGCTCCGGCGGCGGGGCTCGGCGCGGCCGCGCTTCGACCACGGTCGATGGCGGAAAATCGTCGGCGGCCGCGACCGAACGCGGCCCGACCGGCAAGGGTTTGATCGCTGCGGCGGCGACGCTCGAGCACGCGTCGGGACGCGGTGCGAAC
>JBAXFK010000008.1:0-36864 GCA_037139955.1 Rhodospirillales bacterium | reverse complement strand
GGGGACATTCCTATCTGGCAGAACAAGGGGACATTTCTATTGGGCGTTGACAGCGGGGGCGCAATGGTCGTCAGCGCACTGGCGAGCCGACGGTTTCGATGGCATGTAAGTCGCCGCGTATCCGGAGATTTCGATCGTGCCAAACCCCGTCGGCTTCGATGGTGCCGGCCTGTCCGTCCTGCTTTCCGAAGACAGCGCTGCCGTGGCGTTGCTGGTGCGCACATTGCTTGCGCGCTGGGGCTTCGTCGTCCATGCCACGCCATGCGATGCAACGGCGGTCCGAGCGCTATCGGAACGGTCGTTCGATTTGGTCGTGCTTGGTGCTACGTCGGCGGGTGCGGCAGCGGTGGCGGATGCCTGCGGCGCGGTCCCGATCCTCGCCCTTACGACCGAAGGTTTCCGCCTCCCCGTCGCTCGGGCCGAGGCCGATTTGCCCGTCAACGCCGCGACATTGGCGGATGCCGTCCGGCGCTGCCTGAGCCCGGCGGACGAGGCGCTCGATCCCGTAGCCATCGAAGCCCTTTGGGGCAGCGCCGACAGTCGCATCTATCATCGCATTGCCCGTGTTTTCATTGGCGAGGTTCGCGATCGCGTCGCCCGCATCGGTGAACTGCTCGAACGCGGCGACCTCGCCAATGTCGAGATCGAAGCCCACAGTATCAAAGGCGCCGCCGCCAATGTCTGTGCCCAGTCCCTACGCGATGTCGCCGCCACGATGGAAGCGATGGCCGCGCAAGGCGATGCGGCCGGGCTCGCGGCCGCGTTCGATTCCCTGCGGACCAAAGCGGAAGCCGGCATCGCTGCGCTAGAACGGTTGATGGCATGACAGACAAACGCACCATCCTGATCGTCGAGGATAGCCCCAGCCTCGCCTTGACCGCACAGGCGCATTTGGAACCATTGGGGCACGAGGTGCTGATCGCCGGGGACGGCAAATCGGCGTGGGAGATTCTCAACGCCCGCCCGATCGATTGCGTCCTGCTGGACCTGAAGCTGCCCGATATCGACGGTATCACGATTCTTGAAGAATTGCGCACCCGCCCGGCACCGCCCGCCGTCATCGTGGTCACCGCCAATGCGTCGTTGACCACCGCCGTGCGTGCGGTGCGCAGCGGGGCGTTCGACTATTTGGTCAAACCCTTCGCCCCCACCCGTCTGACCACGACGGTCGAGATCGCTTTGGGATCGGTGGCGCTGCGGCGGGAGGTCGAGACCCTCCGCCGGACGGTCGAGCGGGCAGAGTTCGCCGATTTCGTCGGCCGTTCCATGCCTATGCAAGCGGTTTACCGCATTATCGAGGCCGCCGCTGCCAGCTCGGCCAGTGTGTTCATCACCGGGGAGTCCGGCACCGGCAAGGAATTGGCGGCCGACGCGCTGCACCGTTTCAGTCCGCGCAAGAACAAGCAGCTGGTGATACTCAACTGCGGCGCCATTCCCCGCGACCTGCTGGAAAGCACCATTTTCGGTCATCTCCGCGGCGCCTTTACCGGCGCCACCGCCGATCGGGAAGGCGCGGCCGCCCGATCCGATGGCGGTACTCTGTTCCTGGACGAACTCGGGGAAATGGATGTCGGCCTGCAAACCAAATTGCTGCGCTTCATCCAGACCGGCACCTATCAGCGGGTCGGCGACCCCGCGACACGGCGCGCCGATATCAGGTTCGTTGCCGCGACCAATCGCGATCCGGCCGAGGCGGTGCGCCAAGGCTTGTTGCGCGAGGATTTGTTTTACCGGCTGAACGTCGTCCCCATCCGCATGCCGCCGCTGCGCGATCGCGGCGAGGATATTCTGCTGATCGCCCGCCGCTTTTTGACCCAGTTCGCGCAGGCCGAGGGCAAAGCCTTCACTGCCTTCGCCCCGGAAGTGGAGGCGCGGCTGCTCGCCTTCTCCTGGCCCGGCAATGTGCGCCAATTGCAGAATATCGTGCGCAACGTCGTGGTTCTGCACGATGGCAAGCTTGTCATGCCGGACATGCTACCGCCGCTGGAAGATACCGCCACGCCACGGCGGGACGCCCCGGCCATCGCGGCGAGCGAGCCAATGTCGGCGCCCTCGCTTTTACCGGCAGACGAGGCCGCGATCCTGCCCTTGGCCGTCATGGAACGCCGCTACATCGAGCATGCAATCGAGACCTGCGGCGGCAATTTACAAGACGCCGCTCGGCGCCTGGGCATCAGCCCGTCGACGATATACCGGAAGAAGGAAGGCTGGGCGAAAGCTAGCTGATTCCAGGCGCGGCCCGAACCTTCGAACCGCGATCCACCCGACATCGCATGGTTTCGCATTTTGCGACGGTTGCGCATGCCATATCGCGAAATGCTTCTTGAATGGCATGTTCGAAACGATAACCAAATCGGCCTTTTCCATACCGATCAATCGCTTAACGTAAAATCTGTCTTCGGCACGAGAAATGCGACGTGGCGGGCACGGCGGCTTTACCGGAATCATCTCGATTCCGGTCTGGCCGCTCAGCTTCGTCAGGAGGGGCATTTCGGTGGTCTCGCGGATATTGTTGGCAGTGTTGGCGTTGCTGATTGCCACTTCTCAGGCTCGGGCGCTTCCGATCGACGGTCCCGATCGGTTCGCCAGCGGTCGAGCGTCGCTTGCTACGGCGGGCATATCCGCCGCGACGGCGACCTCGCTCTTTTCGGTCGGTGCCGTGCCGGCCGCCGTCCCCCATTGTTGCGAGGCGGCCTTGTTCTTGGCCCCGCCTATGTCGTTCGCGGCCATGCTCGCGGCCATTCCCGCCGATGGCCGAAGCGCCGCGCGCTACAATCGCGCTACCAACACCGTTACGATCGATGCGCGGCCTAACGTCGCCGGGGTCGCCGTCCTGGCGATCGATACAGATCTGTTCCAACCCAACGCGACAGTCGAGATCGAGACCCACGGTGCGACATCGGTCCTTATCAATGTGGTAATCGCAACGTGCCGGCATGTGCCGTGCACTTATAATTTCGGGCAGGGCATACGATTCAACAAGATCCTCGACTTCGCCGACCGGGTCGTTTGGAATTTTTCGAACGCTGCGGCGGTGACTTTCGAGGCGGCATTCGGCGGTGCCGTCGTGCTTCCCTTTCCGCAATCGGGCATCCGACCGACCGAGGACGCTGCCTTGTCGGTCAAAGGCTTTCTGAGCGGCGGACAGTATCGACGGTACTCGATCGCCGAAATACCGCCTGGCACCGCCATGCCAGCAAGGGTCGCCAATCCCGAACCGGCTTGCTGGTGCTACTGATCGGCTGTGAGAGCTCGATCGGGTAAGCTGGAGCCGCTCTTGCTCTAGACAGCGGTTTTTGTGTCGATCTTGCGGGCCAGTGCCAGCACGGCGCTCAGGCGATCCACCGAGGCGCGCCCTGCCGCGAGCTTGTCCGACACCTCGGCTATGCCGACCAACCCCACCATCGCGGCGGCAGCTTGTAAGGCCCGAGCCTCCCGAACAACGCTGGGGGTGTCGGCGGCCGCGAGTAAGCTGCGCAGCGTTTCGATATGGCCTGCCGCTTCGTTCAGAACCGATGCTAGCAGCGAATCTGCGATTTCCTGGCCGACATCGGCGACCAAGGCCTGAAACACCGCCGGATCGAACGATCGCGGCGTGCGGGTCTCCGTCCCTGTTTGCGGCCGGAAGGCGCCCGCAATTGCCCGATCCACGACGGCCTCCAATTGGCCGGGCGCCATGGGCTTGCCCAGAAATCCGTCCATGCCGGCGGCGAGGCAAGCGCGTCGGTGCTCCTCGAACACATTCGCCGTCATCGCCACGATCGGGATCGATCCCGCCGGTGGGGGCAGCGCTCGGATTAGGCGCGTGGCCGTAAGCCCGTCCATTTCCGGCATCATTACGTCCATCAGCACCAAATCGTACGGGATGGTACCGACCGCATCGATGGCTTCCTGGCCGCTGGCAACGGCATCGACGCGTTGGCCCATGAATTCCAACCGCGTCACCGCGACGAGGCGGTTGGTGGGATTGTCCTCAACCAGCAATATGCGCAGCCGGCGTCGCACGGCCGAGGCCGGTAGCACTTCGGTCGCCGGCTCCGCCACCGGTTCGGGATCGATGTCCAGCAGTACGTCGAACCGGAATGTGGCGCCGTGTCCCGGTTCGCTCTCGATCCGGATCGATCCGTCCATATGTTCCACCAACCGCCGGCAAATCGCGAGGCCGAGACCGGTGCCGCCGAATTTGCGAGAAATCGAACTATCGGCCTGGACGAAATGCTGGAACAAGGTCGCTTGCACATCGGCCGAGATGCCGATTCCGGTATCCGACACGGCGAAACGAATGCGCGTCTTCCCAGCTTCTGCCGGTACGCTATCGACATCGATTGCGACACTGCCCGCTTCGGTGAATTTCAAGCCGTTATCGACGAGATTGAGCAATATCTGGCGCAGTCGGCCGGGGTCCCCAACCAGATGCCGCGGCGTATTCCGCGCGACGGCGACGGGCAGCATCAGACCTTTCTGCTCGGCCTTGACGCGTAACAGATCGACCGTGCTGGACAGCAATTGATCCAAATCGAATGGGATGGATTCGAATTCGAGCCGGCCGGCTTCCAACTTCGAGAAGTCGAGAATATCGTTAATGATACGCAGCATATCGTCGGCGGTGTCGCGCAGGGTTTCCGCGAATTGGCGCTGCTGCGGCCCCAGATGCGTGTCCAACAATAGTCCGGCCATGCCGATCACACCGTTCATCGGCGTACGGATTTCATGGCTCATGGTGCTCAGGAATTCGGATTTGGCTTGGCTCGCCGCTTCCGCCGCGTCGCGCGCCGCGCGCAACGATGCTTCGGCGGCTTTGCGGTCGGTGATGTCGGTGAAGGTGCGCACCGCGCTATGGTCCGGCAGGATATGGGTCTGTACTTCGAGCACGGTGCCGTTCGGCCGAACCCGCTCGTAAACCGACGATCGTTGCCCGGCCTGCTGCATGACGGCGATGATATCGATTCGATCCAATGGGTTAGGGCCGAATTCGCCGCGTGCGATCAGCATTTTCATGACGTCTTGATATCGATGCCGCTGGTCCAGAACGTCGGCCGGCAAGTCGAGCAATTGCATCACGCGACGGTTCGCGACCGGCATATTGCCGTCTTCGTCCACCATGACGATGCCTTGGCTGATATTGTCCAGCGCTGCGGCCATATGCGCGCGGGATTGCCGCAGGCGACGGCTTTGCAGAACCAGCAACGTGCCGATGCATAAAATAAACAGCGACAATCCCCAGCCCAGCCGGATGCGATCGGCGCGATTTTGACGGTACCCGGCGAATAAATCGTCTGTCGCGAGCCCGACCGTGACCGCCAACCCGTACTGTTCGAGCCGGCGATAGGCGAACAGTCGCTCGATCCCGTCCAGGCTGGCCGTTACCGTGAAATGCCCGATCGGCGGGCCGCCGGAAATGCGGCCAATCCGCTCCTCGGCCAGGGGCACGCCGATTGCGTTGGTCAGGGCCGGCGCGCGTGCCCTTACAATGCGGTCTTTCAAGCCGACAAGCAGAATCGATCCCTTGCCGATCTCTAGCGATTCGTAAAACCGCGACAAGTAATACGGGTCGAGCGAAACGACGATGACCCCGTCGAAGTTCCCGTCGCGGTCGAATATTTTTCGGGTGAACTGGATCGACCATTTGTTGGATACCCGACCCAGCACCGGCTTGCTGATGAATAGATCGTCGCGCGGTGTGCCGAAATGAATTTTAATGTGTTCGCGATCCGATAGATCGACCCGGCCGCTCAGCGGCAAGTTACTCGCCGTCATGATGCCGTCGCGGTCCGTCATCGCGATCTGCAACGTCAGCCCGTTCAATATCTCGGTCGCTGGCACCAGCGACGGCAAATCGAACGAATCGGGATCGCGGCGACGCGCATTGCGCAGGACTTTGACGAGTTGGTCGACCCCGTCGATCAACCGTTGGACGTTTTCGCCGAACCCGCGCGCGAGGTTCGTGGCATCTTCGATGGCGGCCCTCTCGCTGAGGGCGCGTTCCTGTTCCAGATGGGAGAAGATGCTGGCCCAAACCAGGACGATCGGCAGGGCGATCATGAACACAGGCGCTAGCCAAACTTGGATACGATGCGTACCCAGAGGCCAAACGCCGCTTCTCACGGCGAGGTGGCCCGTTCCCGGCGGCTCTCGGTTTTCAGTTGCCCGCAGGCTGCGGAAATATCCCGCCCGCGCGGGGTACGAACCGGCGCCGAGATGCCCGCATCGTTCACGATACGCGCGAACCGGGACACGGCGGCCGGCGTGCTGGTTTCGTACTTGCTGCCCGGCCAGGGGTTGAACGGGATCAAATTCACTTTCGCCGGCAGCCCGGCGATCAAACGAACCAGTTCTCGCGCCTCGGCTTCCGAATCGTTGATGCCCTTGAGCATGACGTATTCGAAGGTGATCCGCCGCGAATTCGACGATCCAGGATAGCGCTTGCAGGCGGCGATCAGTTCTTCGATCGGGTATTTGCGGTTTAGCGGTACCAACTCGTCCCGCAAATCGTTGCGCACGGCGTGCAGCGACACCGCAAGGTTCACCCCAAGCTCGGCCCCCGCCCGATCCATCATCGGCACGACGCCCGAGGTCGATAGCGTGATGCGGCGGCGGGACAATCCGATGCCCTCGCCGTCCATGACGATCGTCATCGCTTTGGCGACGTTCGCGTAATTATACAGCGGCTCGCCCATGCCCATCAGCACGATCGTCGATAGCAGTCGGGGCGTTTCGCCCTTGGGGCTCGGCCATTCGCCATACGAATCCCGCGCGGCCATGAACTGGCCGACAATCTCCGGTGCACCGAGATTGCGGACCAGCGTTTGCGTGCCGGTGTGGCAGAAGCGGCAGGACAGCGTGCATCCGACCTGGGACGATATGCAGACCGCGCCGCGATCTTCTACGGGATCGGGGATGTAAACGGTCTCGGCTTCCTGGCCGTCGCGGAATTTGAACAGAAACTTGCGCGTTTCGTCGATGCTGGTTTGCACGACCACCGGATCGGGGCGACCGACGATAAACCGTTCGGCCAGTTTTTCCTGCAACGGCCGCGCAATCGACGACATTTGTGCGAAGTCGGTCTTCCCCTGGTGGTAAATCCAATGCCAGAGCTGCTTCACCCGGAACGGCTTTTCCCCGATGGCCGCGAGTTCGACCCCCAATTCGTCCCGCGTCATGCCCACCAAATCGCGCCGCCCGTCGGCTAGTGCAGCGTCGGGCGGATCGAACAGCGCGGATTTCGCCAGAATGCGTTCGCGTTCGGCCTTCGTCAGATCGGTAATGGCGTTCACTTCGCGGGGCACGCTTTGACGATTGCCTCATAGGCCTTGCCGAAGCCCTTGAGGCTGAACGTGTCGGTCGCGATAGTTTTTTGCAGCGGCGATTTTACGACCAATTTCGATCCTTTGGCGAAGGCGGTGGCGACGGCCTTGCCATCCCGAGCGAAGGCGTTGCGCTTGTCGGTGTAGAACTCGATCGTGGTCTGATCGACTTGCACCGTTGCCACGGCATTGGCGACATATGGCGCACCGGCTTCGATCGCGACCGCATCCCGTAGGGTGGGGCGCTGGGTGATGGTGACGATCACCGCCCCTCGCCCGGCCACGGCCGGCGCCGAGTTTTGCGCGCGGGTGAAGGCGTAGCAGACGGTCGCGCCGGATTCCTGATGCGTCGCTGCTGTCCAATCGTCGAACTTACCGATCGACTTGGGGCCGGCCTGTGTCCCATTGGGCGTCGCGGCGGGTGCGGCCGGTGCCGCAGGCTTGGCCGCCGGGGTGGGGGCGGGTTTGTGCGTCTGTGCGGCCGCCGGCAAGGCAAGCAGCATCGGAACGGCGCAAGCGGCAAGCAATCGGGGGAAGTGTATTGGCATGGCGCAAGAGATACGGCGTGCGGCCGTCGCCAACAAGCGCAACCACGTCATGGCTTGTCCCCTTGTTTGCCGTCCGCCCACGCAAACCAGGCCGGTTCGGTGTTGCGGAACCGGGGCGTGCCGTGCCCGATATGCGATCGCGGCGCCGCCGCTTCGCGCGGTCCCCCGGACCCGACCGGGCGCTCGGCGAAACGGCCATGCTGCAACAACCTGTCGTACAGCACCAACGCACCGGCCACCGCGAGGTTCAGGGAAAACCGGGTCGGTATTTTGATGACGTGGTCGCAGCGAGCGAGCAGGTCCGGCGACAGCCCGGACCGCTCCGGCCCCAGCACGTAAGCGGCGCTGAGCGGGTGGCGGAAGGATGGCAGGTCGACGGCGTTATCCAGCAACTCGATCCCGACCAAAGCGCAGCCGTGCGGCAGAACCATGTCGCTCAGGGCCGGGTATCGCCACATCGGCACGTGCAGCGGTGTGTCGGCGGTGTCGGCGTGTCGGCCTTGGCGCGAGTCCCACCCGGTGCCGATCGTGAAGCAGAACGATGCCCCGAAGGCATGCGCCGTTCGCAGCAGTGCGCCGACATTCGCAGATTTGGAGACTCCTTCGGCGCCGATGCCGAAATAGCCGCGCGGTTTGGAAGCTCTGGTATCGCCCATTGCGGCGGTCTAAGCCTCGGGCATGACCGACGCAACCGATGCTCAACTGGCCGCGCAGTACGAGGCCTATCCGTATCCCAAGCGCGACCCGCGCGACGAGGCCAAACGCCTGATCGTCGGCAGTCCCGGCCATTTGTACGAAATCGATCACTGGGTGTTCGGTGCGAAACGGCCGGCGAGCAAGCCGTTGCACGCGCTGATTGCGGGCGGCGGAACCGGCGATGCGACGCTGATGCTGGCGCAGCAGATGGCGCGGGACGGGCGTCCGGGCAGTGTGACGTGGCTCGACCGATCTTCGGCCTCGCTTAAGATCGCGCAGGCCCGTGCCGGGGTGCGCAAGCTGACCAATATCGTGTGGGAGCAGCGGTCGCTGCTCGATCTCGCAGATTCGGGCCTCGGGCCGTTCGATTACATCGACTGCTGCGGGGTGCTGCATCATCTACCGGACCCGGCGGCCGGGTTGCGGTCGCTGACTTCGGTCTTGGCGCCCGACGGCGGTATTGGGCTGATGGTCTATGCCCCGCATGGGCGGACTGGCGTTTATATGATCCAGGACGCGCTGCGGATGCTCGCGCCAGCCGAGCAGGCGCCGGGGGAGCGGCTGGATGTCGCGCGGCGGACGATGCGGCATTTGCCGGAAACCGCGTGGCTTCGTCTGAACAACAACGTCCGCGACCAGAGTGCCGGCGGCGATGCCGGGCTGTACGATCTGCTGCTCAATCCGAGGGACCGCGCGTACACGGTGCCAGAGCTGAGCGCTTTGCTGGCCGAGGCCGGATTGCGTCCCGCCTGTTGGGTGGAGCCGCTGCGCTACGACCCGGCGCCGCTGCTGCCCGATCCGAAATTGCGGGATCGGATAGCCGGTTTGGACCCGGTACAACGTGCGGCCTTGGCGGAAGCGCTGGCGGGCAACATGTCGATGCATATCGTTTATTGCGTGCGGGCCGATCGGTTGGACGATCGAGCGGATCCCTTTGCGGCGGATGCGGTTCCGGTGTTGCGGGAGGTGACGGGGGAGGCCATGGCGAAGGCGATCCGGCCCGACGGCACGGTGATCGTCGGTCTGGACGGGTTGCAAATCCCAGTCCCAGTACCGCCGCTTGCCGCCGCGATTCTGCGTCAGGTGGACGGGCGTCGAAGCGTGGGTGCGATCGGTGCCATTCTCGGTGCGTCCGGAACAACCCCGGACATGTTCGCGCGTGCGTGGCGCGGGACCTATTCCGCGCTGGAGCGGGTCAATCGTCTGCTGCTGGCCGCGCCTTTGTCTGCATGATCGCAGCGGTCTCGGGGTCCGCAGGGTACAACGTCTCGACCGTCAGCTCCGCGAGTGTCACATCGAGGGCCGACCGGAAGTCGGTGGATGCGCAGTAGAAGGACATTGTACCTTCGACCGTCATCAATCGCAGCGGCACCGCCACGGTGCTCGGTGCGTGTCCGGTTTCGGCGGAGGGTGGGATCGGATAATCGCTGATTTCCTCGATCAGATCGGCTACCACCGCGTCGCCGGTTATTTCGAACAAACGCCGTAGTCGGCCGAATACGTATCCGTGCCAATCGCCGAGATTGGTGATTCGCGGTGCCAACCCCGCCGGGTGCAGCGTCAATCGTGCCCAGTTCGACGGGGTCGAGAGCAGGGCCGGATCCACTCCGGCGATGATCGCGCGCAACACCTCGTTGCTGGCAACGATGAACCATCGGCGGTCGAGCGCGAGCGCGGGGTAGGGGGCGTGACCATTCACGGTGCGATCGACCATCGACCAAATCTCGGTCAGGACGGGATCGCCGAGGGTACGTGCGGGGAAGGCGGCTTCGTAGCCCGCCGCGACGAGTAGGTTGTTGCGTGCCCTCAGCGGGACGTCCAATCGGTCCGCAAGGCGCAAAACGATGCTGCGATCGGGCAGGGACTGGCCCGTTTCGATTGCGCCAAGCAATCGTATCGGGACGGCCGCGTCGGTGGCGAGTTCCAATTGGGTCAGGCGCCGCCGCTGCCGCCAATCTCGCAGCATCTCGCCGGCATGGCGTATCGATCCGGTTCGATCGTCTAAGGGCTCCATACGACAACCTTAGCGGGAAAAATCTTCGATGGTAATAACTGTCTAGCGATAAATCTGCATCTGCCTGTTTAGACTCCGCCGCGATGGGATCGCTACCTTATACCAATAGGCGCTAGCGTTTCTGTCCGGGCTGAGGCACGCTGCCGAAATGCTGGGTCTGGGGCGGCGTAACACGATAATTCTGGGCACAGGGGCCAATCGAACCAATGGATCGTCGCGACTTTTTGAAGACAGCCGCTGCCGGCGCGATCGCCGGCCTCGCGGCCCCCAATCTCGCGCGTGCTGCCGGCAGCAACGTGCTGCGTTTCATCCCTCAGGCAAACCTCGCGAATCTAGATCCGATCTGGACCACGCAATACGTGGTCCGCAACGGCGCGCTGCTGATTTGGGACATGCTGTACGGGGTGAACGGCAAGCTGGAACCCCAGCCGCAGATGGTCGAAAGCCACGAGGTATCGGCCGATTTCAAGACCTGGACATTCAAACTCCGCCCCGGCCTGAAATTCCACGACGGGGAGCCGGTGCGGTCCAAGGACGTTGTCGCCAGTATCGGCCGTTGGATGGTGCGCGACGCCACGATGGGCCAAGTCATCAAGAAACGCTTGGACGCGTTGGAAGCGGTGGACGATCGCACGTTCCGATTCCGCCTGAATGCCCCTTACCCCAAAATGCTGTTTGCCCTGGGCAAAAGCAGCACGCCCTGTTTGTTCGTCATGCCGGAACGCATCGCCGCGACCGACCCGTTCAAGCAAATCAACGAGTATGTCGGCTCCGGTCCGATGCGGTTCATGAAGGACCAGTGGGTTCCCGGTGCCAAAGCGGTCTTCGAGCGTTTCGCCGATTACGTGCCGCGTGCCGAAAAGGCCGATTGGTTGGCCGGCGGTAAGCGCATGAACTTCGATCGGATCGAGTGGAACATCGTGCCGGACGGCGCCACCGCCGCTGCGGCGTTGGAGAACGGGGAAGTCGATTGGTGGGAAACCCCGCTGCCCGATCTAGTGCCGTTGCTGAAGAAGCATGCCGGAGTCGCGGTCGATATCGCCGATCCCTTGGGCAATATCGGCTCCTTCCGCATTAACCATCTCCACCCGCCGTTCAACGACGTCCGTGCTCGGCAGGCCATCCAGATCGCGCTGAGTCAGGAAGATTATATGGGCGCGGTTGTTGGGTCCGATGAATCGCTGTGGAAGACTGTGCCTGGGTACTTCACGCCTGACACACCATTGTACACCGAAGCCGGTGGCGAGCGGTTGAAAGGCAAGCGGGATTACGCGCTGGCCAAGAAGCTGCTGGCCGAAGCCGGCTACAAGGGCGAACCCATCGTGCTGTTAGTGGCCACCGACGTGGCGATTACCAAGGCGCAGGGCGACGTGACCGCCGATCTGCTCAAGCGCATTGGCATGAATGTGCAATACGCCGCGTTGGATTGGGGCACGGTCGGGCAGCGGCGCGCCAAGAAGGAACCGCCGGCCGAGGGTGGTTGGAACATTTTCCATACTTGGCACGCTGGCGCCGATTGTGTGAATCCGGCACCCTATATCGCGCTGAATGCCGGTGGCGACACTGCGTGGTTCGGATGGCCGAAATCGGAACTCGTGCAGGAAAAAATCGATGCGTGGTATGCTGCGTCCGACCTCGCCGCAGAGAAAAAAGCGATCGAGGAGCTGAATAAAGCCGCCATGGACCACGTCGTCTATGTTCCCACCGGCTTCTTCAAAGGCTATCAGGCTTGGCGTAAGAATGTGTCCGGCATCGTCAAGGCGCCGTTCCCGGTATTCTGGGACGTAACCAAGACCTGAACGGGGAAAGTCCAGAATGTTCGCCTATATCGTCCGCCGCGTCCTTGCCACCATTCCGGTGGTGCTGCTGGTGGCCCTGTTCGTGTTTAGCCTGCTGTATCTCGCCCCCGGCGATCCTGCGGCGATCATTGCGGGCGACCAGGCCACCCCGGCCGACGTCGAGCGCATCCGTGAATCGCTCGGCCTCGACCGGTCGTTCCTGGTGCGGTTTTTCGACTGGTTTTTCCACGTGATAAGCGGCGATCTCGGGGTGTCGATCTTCACCAACCTGCCGGTCAGTCACATGATCGCGCAGCGGATCGAGCCCACGGTGTCGCTGATGCTGCTCACGCTGACATTGTCGCTGACCTGCGCCATTCCGATGGGCGTGATCGCGGCCTGGAAGCACGGCACGATTATCGACCGCGCCGTGATGATGACGGCGGTGTTCGGGTTTTCGACGCCGTCGTTCGTGATCGGCTATCTGCTGGCGTATTTCTTCGCCCTTCAACTGGATTGGTTGCCGGTGCAGGGATTCACCTCGATCTCGATGGGGCTGATCCCGTTCCTGCGTAATCTGATCTTGCCGGCCACCGCCCTCGGTCTGGTGTTCATGGCGTTGATTGCCCGCATTACCCGCGCCACCATGCTGGACGTATTGTCGCAGGATTATGTGCGGACCGCGAAAGCCAAGGGCGTCGGGCAGCGCGGCGTGTTGTTCGTTCATGCGTTGAAGAATGCCGCAGTGCCGATCGTCACCATCGTCGGTATCGGCTTCGCCACCCTGATCGGCGGCGCGATCGTAACCGAGAGCGTGTTCGCCATTCCCGGCCTCGGCCGTCTGACGGTCGATGCCATTCTTCGTCGGGACTATCCGGTCATTCAGGGCGTCGTCCTGATGTTCAGTTTCGTCTACGTGCTCGTCAATCTCGGTGTGGACCTTCTCTACACCGTCTTCGACCCGAGGATCCGCTATTGAGCGCCACAACGGTTCCACCCGGGTACACCGCCGCGCCGGTGTTGCCCGAAATCCTGCCTAGCCCGAAGGAACGCGGGCGGGTCATGGGGTTCATCAA
Organism: Rhodospirillales bacterium; assembly: GCA_037139955.1. Classification (GTDB taxonomy): domain Bacteria; phylum Pseudomonadota; class Alphaproteobacteria; order Acetobacterales; family Acetobacteraceae; genus Rhodopila. The sequence goes on along the minus strand of JBAXFK010000008.1, from coordinate 23,448 downwards.
TCGTCATCCGACCATCGTGGTCGGCGGCGTGCTGGTTGCGACTATGGTGTTGCTTGCCATTCTCGCGCCGTATCTCGGGACCAAGGATCCGACGGCGCTGGCTCCGGCCAAACGCACCCGCCCGCCTTCCGAGCTGTATTGGTTCGGCACGGACATGCTCGGGCGCGATGTGTATTCCCGTGTGTTATACGGCGCGCGCGTTTCGCTGACCGTTGGATTCTCGGTCGCCGTGTGCGCCGGGATCATCGGCACGACGATCGGCTTGATTTCCGGCTTTACCCGGCGCGTCGACGCGATCGTGATGCGTGGGATGGATGGGCTGATGTCGATCCCGCAAATCCTGCTCGCCATTGCGCTGATGGCACTGACCCGGGCGTCGGTGCAGAACGTGATCATCGCGATCAGCATCACCGAATCGCCGCGCGTTTGCCGGCTGGTGCGCGGCGTCGTGCTGTCTTTGCGCGAACAGCCCTATGTCGAAGCGGCCATCGCGTCCGGCACGCGGGTGCCGGTCATTATCTGGAAGCACATCCTGCCGAACACGTTGGCGCCGCTGATGGTGCAAGCGACGTTCATCTGTGCGTCCGCCATGATCACCGAGGCAACCCTGTCGTTCATCGGCGCCGGCACACCGCCGATTATCCCGAGTTGGGGCAATATCATGGCCGAGGGGCGCGCCCTTTGGCAGGTGAAGCCTTATATCGTGTTCTTCCCCGCGATTTTTCTGTCCATCACCGTGCTCGCGGTGAACTTGCTGGGCGACGGCCTGCGCGATGCGCTGGATCCGCGGCTGGCCAAAAGGCTCTGACGCATGGCCCTGCTCGAAGTCGAAAACCTGCAAACGCATTTCGCCACGCCCGATGGGGTGGTGCGCGCGGTCAACGGTTTGTCTTTCCATATCGACGCCGGAGAAACCCTGGCGATTGTGGGTGAATCCGGCTGCGGCAAGTCCGTCACCTCGATGTCGGTTCTACGCCTGATCGCCGAACCGCCGGGCAAGATTGCTGGGAAAATCAACTTCCAAGGTAAGAATCTGCTGGACCTGTCGGAGCCGGAGATGCGGCAGATTCGCGGTAACGCGATCTCGATGATTTTCCAGGAGCCGATGACATCGCTGAACCCGGTGCTGACCGTGGGCAAGCAGATCGGCGAAACGGTGCGGCTCCATCAGGGCCTGAATGCCCGCGACGCCGAGGCAAAAGCAGTCGAGATGCTGACCTTGGTCGGCATCCCCGCCCCCGGCCGTCGCGTGCGCGAGTATCCGCATCAGCTATCCGGCGGTATGCGCCAGCGCGTCATGATCGCCATGGCGCTGGCCTGCAATCCGAAGCTGCTGATTGCCGATGAGCCGACAACGGCGTTGGATGTGACCATCCAGGCGCAGATTCTCGATCTGATGCGCGATCTGAAAACGCGCCTCGGCTCTGCCATCATGCTGATCACTCACGACCTGGGCGTTGTCGCGGAAATGGCCGAGCGAGTGGTGGTGATGTATGCGGGCCGTAAGGTCGAGGAAGCGCCGGTGAACGAAATTTTCGCGCGCCCGCTGCACCCTTATACCCGTGGCCTGATGGGCGCGGTGCCGGTGTTGGGTTCCTCGCTGGTCGATGGGCCGCGCGGCCGTTTGGCGGAAATCCCGGGTCTGGTGCCCAGCCTGCGCAAGCCGATAGTTGGCTGCGCCTTCGCCGGCCGCTGCGGGTCCGCTACCGACCTCTGCCGCACGGTCGCCCCTGCGATTGAAATCAAGGCCCCCGAACACTCGGTCGCCTGCCACTTCGCCGAACGCCGGATGGCCGCATGACACCGAATCGCCCTTTGCTCGAGGTTAAAAACCTCAAGAAGCACTTCCCCATTCATGGCGGCCTGCTTGGGCGCGCCACCGCTAAGGTTTACGCTGTCGACGGTGTCAGCTTCGACATCGCGAAAGGGGAGACGCTGTCGCTCGTCGGCGAATCCGGCTGCGGTAAGTCTACGGTCGGCAAGGCGCTGCTGCGACTTTATCCCATCACCGATGGCGAAGTGCATCTGGACGGCAAACGCATCGACAATATGGCGGCTAGCAAACTACGCCCCATCCGCCAGCGCATGCAGGTCGTGTTTCAGGACCCGTTCAGCAGCCTGAATCCACGGATGAAGATTGTCGATATCCTCGGCGAACCGCTGACCAATTTCGGCATGGCGAAAAACCGCGCCGATCTGCGGGAGAAAGTCGCGCTGCTGATGGACAAGGTGCGGCTGCCGCGCGACGCGATCGACCGGTTCCCGCACGAATTCTCCGGCGGGCAGCGTCAGCGCATCGGCATCGCCCGCGCTTTGGCACCTGGGTCCGATCTGATCATCTGCGACGAAGCGGTGTCGGCGTTGGACGTGTCGGTGAAGGCGCAGATCATCAACTTGCTTGTCGATCTGCAAGACGAGTTGGGGCTTGCACTGCTGTTCATCAGCCACGATCTGGCCACCGTCGAACACCTGACGCACCGGGTCGCGGTGATGTATCTGGGCAAAATCGTGGAACTGACCGATCGGCGCACGCTGTTCGCCAAGCCGCACCATCCCTATACTAAAGCGCTGCTATCGGCGGTGCCGGTGCCCGATCCGACGGCGCCGCGCAATCGCGTCATTCTGACCGGCGACGTGCCAAGCCCGATCAACCCGCCCCCCGGCTGCCGCTTTCACACACGCTGCCCGCTGGTACACGATCGCTGCCGGACCGAGGAGCCCGTTCTTCGCACCGTTGGCGAAGGCCACAGCTCGGCCTGTCACCTGACGCACGCGCCGGGTGGATTATCGATGTCCTGACGATCGGGGCGGCAGCAATGCCGCCCGAACATCGCGCCAACTGACGCAGGTGCCGCCGATTTCGGTCGTGAAGAAGGCGTAGAATTCTTCTAGCCAACGTAGGAATGCCGCCAGATCTTCCTGTGTGCGCACGTAAGGCGTGTTGCCGGGTTCTAGCGACGGACTGTGGTAGGTCAGCACGAATACCCGATGGCCCGCCGCTTTCATGTGGCGAACGAGGCGTTTGGCTTCCTCGATCCGGATGCCTTCGGGCGTCAACTTGATACGCTCCAGCAATCCCAAGCGCGACGCGATGGACGGTAAATGCATCCGCTCGCTGGTTCGTCCGAACACATGCGAGGCCAAAGCGGGGTTCAGTCCGGCTGCCCGCCCGACCAAGGACGCCGATAGCGGCAGTTCCAGCAAGGTCCGTTCAGGATCGAACCAGTAGGGGCGGGAGGTAAACTGGCGGAAATCGGGGCCGCCTTGATCGGTGAAATTCCACAACGGGACCACGCTAGTATCCGCTTGGTAGCCGAAATGGCGCAGAATACTGCCTGTATTCGGGCCCACGCCATAGCGTCCCGCTCGGAAAATGCGCGGCGCCACGCCGAAGGCGCTTTCCAGTTCCCCAGTCAGGGCCTGAATCTTCGCGAATTCCAGGGCCACCGGGAGGTTGCCTTGATAGCTGTTGCGTGGCGACACGTGCTCGATAAACGGCGGCGTGACCCATGGGTGCAACTGCGAGCCGATCTCGCAATGACCGCCTTGCACCAACTCTTTCAGCGGCGCCCGTCCTTCGTCCTGGGATGCGACGGGGTGATCGACCATGTAGACCGGCACGACGCCGTACCGCTCGAACACGCGATGGGCCAAATGCTGCGATCGCATCGACGTGACATCGGTAGACGCCAGCGAGAACGGCCGGGTCCAGTCGAAATCCTCTTCCGCGTCGATGGTCGTGACCAGCATCGGCTGCCGCAGGCGTGTTTCGTCGGCCGCGCGGTGCAAGCTGCGGTCGACGATCGATGCCCGCGGGCCGGACTGCCAGGGTTCTTCGGCGGGCTGTTCGGCGCCCTGCGTTTCCTCGGCTTCCTGTGCGTCATTGGAACGTGCCAGCAGGCGCGCAGCATTGCGCCGTAGATGCAGGATGGGTTCGGGCATGGCGGAAATCGTCAGATGCAACCCGTTGCGTACCGATGGCGCTTCGACGAAGGCTTGCCAGAACAGCCGCCGGGCGGTGGGCATCTCGCGTTCGAACAGGGCCTTACGGCCGAAATCGAAGACGATCTGGTTGCGTTTGCGGTGAATGGTCTGCGCTGGCAAACCGAGCGTGCGGCCCAAATCCTCGACATTGAACAACGAGGCTTTCATGAACCGCTCGGAATTCGACGAGATGCCGATACCGCGCGTGTAATGCACCAGGATTTGCTGGCAGGTCAGGATGCGCCAGGGCGATGCCGCGACCCGAACCCACAGATTGTAGTCCTCGACGCTGATGAGTGCCCGGGCTTCATTGAACCCGCCCAACGATTCGAAGGCTTCGCGGCGGATCAGAACAGAGGAGTTGATGATCCAGTTTTGGTCCCACATCATCGCGAAGGTCAGCTCGTCCGGCACGACGGCGCTGCGGTGATCGGGCAAGCAATGGATCAGGCCGACCGATGGGTCGGCGCCGAGCCGGAGTTGGGCGGCCAGTTTCTCGGGCTGCCAGAGGTCGTCGGCGTCCAGTAGCGCCAGCCAAGTGCCCTTTGCCTCCCGCGCGCCGAGGTTGCGGGCGGATGCGGGGCCGCCGTTTTCCTTGCGGATCAGGCGCACCGGTGCCGGCATGGCGGCGACGATGTCGGCGGTGCGATCTTTCGACCCATCGTCGACGACCAGGATTTCCAGCGGCATATGCGTCTGCGCGAGCGCGCTGCCGACCGTGCGGGCGATATAAGCGGCGGCGTTGTAGGCGGGGATAATGACAGTGACGGTATCGGTCACGGTGTTAGCTCTCCGTCATTATGCGAAACACGCGCGCCATTTCAGCCGTTGCGGGTGCCAGCGCGCTATCCCAGTCGGTCGGCAGATTGGGTTGCCCGGCCTGTGGACGCCCGGTTCGGGCCATGGCAACGGCTTGGGTCAAAGCTGCGGTGAAACCTTCGATGGTGGGTTTCGATGCCAGGATATTCTCCGAGATTGCCGTCAGCCGGGCTGCGGTTTTGCTGGCATAGGTGTTGGTGACGGCCAAACCGCCGCACGCTGCCATTTCGAGCACTGGGTAGCTGGTATGGGGCGAGAGCATCGGACACAGCAGAATATCGGAGTCCCGCAGTTGTTGCGCGTAACCGTTGTAATCCTGCCAAGGCGCCGGCCGCAGCGTGTAACCGCCGCCGAGGTCGAGGTCGGGCAAGCTGCCGCGCCCACCGATCGCCAAAAACTCCCACCGATCGCCCGCGAATGCGCCATCGGCGATGGCTTGTCGCAAGGCTGCCAACCCGAGGCCCAGCAAGTTCCGCGCATTGGTGGGGCGGGCGTAGAACAACAGGCGGTGTGGTCGAGTCGCGGCCGGACCCGAGGGCGGATGGAACACCCGCGCGTCGATCGCCGGTTCGAACACCAAAGCCCGTTGGCAGAAATCCGGCTCGGCGAACCGGCCGATGGCTTGGCCGGCCAGGAAATCGAACAGCAGGCTTTCGTTGATGACCGGAACGAAATCGAGGTCGTAGGTCTCCAACGCCAGGGCGTAGTTGCTCGACCATGCGTGGAAGCCCGGCTCGAAATCTTGGATTAGATAAAAGAACCGCCCGATGTCCATTTTGGGGAGCAGCGGTTTAATTTGTTGCGCGGTGGTCCAATGGGTGGCGAGGAACACATCGCGCGGCCCGATCGGCAGCGGGGCGGCGGTGTCGCCGGCATAGGCGACACTGAGCGATGGGGGATATTCTGTCGCGCCGGTCACCGCGAGCAGATGCTTGCGGAACCAGGCGGGATCGGTCGCGCTTCGGGTGGTGACGATGCGGACGGGAATACCCTCCCGCGCGACATGGAAGGCGACGGTGATAATGGTGTTGGGACCGCCGGTCATGCTGACCGAGGACAGTACCGGTTGCAGGATATTCAGTGTCGGGCGGTTCGATAGGATCGGATCGATCCGAATATGCATCGGTGTGGCGGTTTGCACGTCCAGCAAACGTTCCAAGAATTTCGCGGGATCGGTGAATTGCAGCACATTCGCGCCGAACTTCTCCGGGTCTTCGCGCAGCAGCCGCAGGTGGGCGGCGATTTTGCGCGAGATGGCGCGAAGTGCCGTCATGTCAATGCAACGACAGCGGCGGGCATCCGATGGCTGCGATCAAATCGCCCCGATCCTCTCGGCATGCAATGAAATTGAGGCCAATGAAATCTTCATCGGTCAGTTCGAAGGATTTGAATCCGACACCGTGGGGGAGCAATTTTCCCACTCGGAAGCCGTGAGCTTGGAAGAAATTGCAGAAATCTTCCAGGAAGACCCGGGTCCGCAAATTGACCTGCCCGTATTCGAATTGAACAACGTCGATTGCCTTGCGCGCGAAAGCGCCGGCAAACCCGTTCAATACGGATAGTTCGGCGCCCTCGACGTCGATCTTCAGGAAATCGATGTGGGTTAGGCCGTGTTCCGCCATGTAGGCATCCCCCGTGGAAATCGGGACTTTCAGCTCCTCCACTCGGGTCACGCCGTGATTGGGTCGGGCGATATCCATCGCGAGGCTGACGGTGCTGGACGCGGTATCGCTTTCCGGCGTGTAGTACAACGTTATCTCACCGGTTCGATCGCCCAAACCGCAGGCATTGACGACTAGCCGGTCCCCGACCCCTTTGGCGTTGGCGATCAGTTTTGCCGATGTTGCCGGGGCGATTTCGAATGCATGCACCGTGGCACTCGGCAGATATTTCAGCGCCGCCAGCGACCAGTCGCCGATATTGGCGCCCACGTCCAGAACAATGCGAGGAGAAAATGCGTTCAACCGTTCCATCAATACGGCCTCGCCATTGATATCGATATCGAATTCGCTGTTTTTCCATCCTCTGATGGTGCCATAGCCGAAATCGACCAGGGCGCGGACTCCCGGCGCCGCTCGGTCTTCTACAACATGGCGTGCGAGCCAACTGCGGTCGCCGTGCGAAAGCCGGGCCAATAATTGTTTCAGGACGGCCAGACTGGCTTGGGCCGCCAACCGCGTGATATTAGGCATCGGGTGCCGTTCTCCAAAGTCGAGGCGTCCCCTTACGCCATGCCGAAAGCCGGCGTAAAGTCGCGCGATTCATCGCAACGCTTCCCCCACCGTAACGGCGAGGGCCGGCGGCAGCCGCTGGGTGCGCTCGCGTTCGATATTCGCTCGGAATTCGGCATATATGTCGGGGTCGGCAAGTCGGTCGGCATTGCGCAGAACGGCTTCCATTTCGGTCAAATCCTCGCAGAGGTACCCGACCGGTCCGTTTTCGAACAAATCGCGGACGGCCGGCGTTGGCAATGCAATAATCGGCTTTAGCGCTGCGATAGAGTCGATCAGTGCACCGCTGGCGGTCAGCGTGTAAGTGTCGTCGCGCAGAGGCAGGCACACATAGTCGATCGCGTGCAGGCGCCGCAGAAATTCCTCCCGCTCCAGGAAGCCGTCAGGGATTTCGACACACGCGAGGTCTTCCGGCGGGAATTCGCCATACAACCCGCCGATCAGGCTGAAGGCGTAGCGATCGTTCGCGGTGCCGATCAGGCGCGCCATCCGGATGAAATCGCCGAATCCCTTGGCGTGTTTGCCCAATCCGACGAACGCGATGCGGATGTGCTGCGGATCGGGGGTGTGGGGTTCCGAACAGGCTTCGCGTTCGTTGATCGGGTGCGGCCAGACGAGGCAGCGATCGGCTGGCACCAATCCCATGGCGATTGCGGTGCGGGCGATGGATCGTTCGAGCGTGACAAATTGGATCGCCGGATGAACTGCGACGGCCAACGACGCGCGATTGTCGACCCAGCGGCGTCTGGGATCGCGGGAGCGGCGATGCGTCGCCACATCGAGGTTGCCATGCAGCACCGCGATAATACGGACATTGCGCCGCACCATCGCCAGCACGCGGCAGGCGAACAGGGTTTCCGGCGCCGTGCCCAGAACAACGACAACCCGAGCGTCCAATCGACGGGTAAGCCCCAGGAGGGCGCGGGTTTGGACGATAAAACGTCGGACGCTGATGCCGCCGGGCGGCAGAACTGCGATATCGATTGTGCTATATCGAAACGATCCGACATCGCCGAGCAGGTCGTGGACCGCAGCGCGGTGTAGGGGATGTGCGGCGAACACGACCGGTTCGCCTTTGGCCGCGAGCAGGATCGCCCGCAGTTTCCCGGCGTTGCCCGGCGCATGATGGGCGTTGGGGAAGATGGGTTCGACGACGAGTATCATCGCCGCATCATGCCCGGAATTCTCAATTTAGGCGCTAGCTTTCCGGCGATACGCAGCAAATATCGCTCCGCTCCATCTGGGCGACCGGCGAGGTGCCACAGCCCGGCGGCGGCGGCGGCATAGGCCGCTGCACCGATGCCGCAACGGCCGAATAAATCGGCCGCGATCGCCAACGATCCGCTCGCGGTTGCCGGCATCCAGGCCATATTCATCGCGTATAGGCAGCCCACCATCGCGAGGCAGGCACCGCAGGCCCGCCATAACCGCCCGGATAGCTCTCCTACGCCGATTCCCATGCGCGGGAGTGTAGCAGCGAGATAAAGGATCTGATCGATCGCGGATGCGATCCCGAGCGCAATCGCGGTGCCGGTGAGTCCGTACCAGTCCACCAGCAGCCACAGCAGAGGCACCCGCACGGCCGTCGAAATCGCTACCATGGCGAATGTCAGTTTCAGGTTGCCGGCCGCACTGTAGAATGCGTCGCTGACCAAGCGGAAAACCGCGATGGTGCTGACTGCGGCCATGATTTGGACGATGGGGATCGCGGCCAGCCAACGCTCGCCCAGCATCAGCTTGACCAATGGATCGGCGACCAGCGAGATGCCGACACCGGCCGGCAGCACGATCAAAAAAGCTGCCTCCATGGTGTCGAGGTAGAGCTTGCGCGGTTTCTCGCTGGCGTTGTGCAGCAGAACGAAGGCCGAGAACAGCGCGCGGTGCAGGGGTTCGATGACCTCGGTGACCGGTAACGTGCCGATCTCTTGCCCGACCGAGAACACGGCCACATCGGTCGTGGTTAAGACCCGGCCAATGACGAAACTCTCCGCTCGGTCCCGTATTTGGGACAGCACCGTTACTGCCCAGTTCCAGAGCGAAAAGCCGATCAGATCCCGCCAGGCGCCGAGGGCGAAGCGCGGACGGTAGAGCGACATGATGTAGCTCTGCGCCAGTCGCGCAATCCGGGTGACCAGAGTGCCGCCGATGAGCGCCCAGTAATTGTGCCAAACGACGGCGATGGCGATGGTCAGTACGACGCCGATGACACGAGACAGGACTTGAAGGTGGAATTCCTTCCGGAAAGTCATGTGACGGCGGAAATCGACCGTGCCGATGTTCTCGAACGCGGTAACGATGGTGCCGAACGCGAGGGCCAGCAGGACGTAGACCAATCTGGGTTCGTTGAAGAACGCTGCTGTCGGCCAAGCGCCGCCGACGATGATGAGGGCGGTCAGGAAGCCGCGCAAAATGCCCAGTCCGAAGGCTGTGTCATACGCATTTCGGGTGGGGGACGACAGGCGCATCAATGCATCCTGCACCCCGACGGCCGACAGCGCATCGACTGTCGCGGCGAAGGCAGTACCCAGGGCGATCAGCCCGAAATCTTCGGGGTCGAGCAGCCGGACAAGAATCAATGTGCTCAGCAATCCCAAATTGCGGGTCGCGAAACGCCATGCGACGATCCAGCCGGTGCTCGATGCGATGCGGCCGGTCAGCGATGCGGGATCGGGGGCCGATTCTGTCATGCGGCCCGCGTTAATTCGCCGTCATGCCCTCGCGTTCCCGCGATTCAGTCAGCATCTGCCGGAAATAGGCGGTCGCTTTTGTCAGCCCATCGTCCAACGCCACTTTCGGTTCCCAACCGAGCACCGAACGCGCCATGGCGATGTCCGGGCAGCGCTGCATGGGGTCGTCTTGCGGCAGGGGGCGGAATACGATCTTCGACGGTGCACCGGTCAGCCGGATTACCCGTTCGGCGAGTTCACGCACCGGGATTTCGTGCGGGTTGCCGACATTGACAGGGCCTGTGATCTCGGAGCCGGTGGCCATCAGACGGATCATGCCGTCGATCAAATCGTCCACGTAGCAGAACGCTCGGGTCTGCATGCCGTCGCCGTACAGGGTGATATCCTCGCCGCGCAGGGCCTGCACGATGAAGTTCGACACCACCCGTCCGTCGTTCGGGTGCATACGCGGGCCATAAGTGTTGAAGATGCGGATCACCTTGATCTGCACCTTGTGCTGCCGCCAGTAGTCGAAAAACAGCGTCTCGGCGCAGCGCTTGCCCTCGTCGTAACAAGCGCGCGGGCCCAAAGTATTGACGTTGCCACGGTAATCTTCGGTCTGCGGATGCACGGTGGGGTCGCCGTACACCTCGCTGGTGGATGCTTGCAGGATTTTCGCGCCGACCCGTTTGGCCAGACCCAGCATGTTGATCGCGCCGATGACGCTGGTCTTGGTCGTCTGCACCGGATCGAACTGGTAATGCACCGGGGAGGCCGGGCAGGCCAAATTGTAGATCTCGTCGACTTCGACATAGAGCGGGAAGGTCACGTCGTGGCGCATCGCCTCGAAGTTCGGCTTGCCCAGTAGGTGGGCGATATTGTCCTTGCGGCCGGTAAAATAGTTATCGACGCACAGCACATCGGCGCCTTCGCGCACCAGACGCTCGCACAAATGGGAGCCGAGGAACCCAGCCCCCCCGGTTACCAGAACACGCTTGCGGGTCAACGCCATCGGAAAAGCCTTCGGGGAATATCGGTTTGCAACCTGTCAAATGCCGGTTGCGGAGGCAAGCGATAAGCGCGCCGCCAGCAAGGGAATGCCGATCGGGGTACCGCAGACGGTTTTGCCGCCTTTCGCGATGGTGCTCATGCCGCTAGTTAGCGTGAATCCGACCAAGCATCCAACAGGAGACGACACCATGACCGACCGGCCCTTCACCCAGGCGGACCTCGATGTATTGGCGCAGTGGGACACGCCCACCATCTGCAACGGCCTGGAGATCACCAACCCCGAGCGTCGGGCGTTCGGTTATACGGTGGAGCCGATGGTGTGCATCGACCCGAAAGCCAAGCCGATCGTGGGCGTGGCGCGCGTGGGTATGATCCGGTCCACCGAACAACCGCGCGGCAAAGTGACCCAACGCGAAGATTGGTACGACTATGTTGCTCGGCAAGATTTTCCCACGATCGCGGTGTTGCAGGACATCGACGGTCGGGTCGGTTACGGCGCATATTGGGGCGAAGTGCAGTCCACGATTCACAAAGCGCTGGGCTCTATCGGCTGTGTAACCAACGGGTCGTTCCGCGATCTGGATATGTGGGCGCCGGGCTATCAGATGGTCGGCGGCCGCATCGGGCCGAGCCATGCGTGGGTGCATATGGTGGATTTTGGCAAGCCGGTGAATATTTTCGGCATGCAGGTCGGGCACGACGACGTGATCCACGCCGACTTCCACGGCGCGGTCGTCATTCCAGCCGAGTCGGTGAAGAAGCTGCCAGCCGCAATCGATCTGATTTCTCGCCGGGAAGCCGTGATCCTCGACGTATGCAAATCCCCCGACTTCACTCCCGCCAAGCTGCGGGAGGCGTTGAAGCGGTCGGGGGAGATTCACTGAATTCTTCGACGGCGCGCGCCGGGCGACCGGCGCGTGCTGTTACACCTTGCCGGTAAGTGCCTTCACTTCTTCCATCGCCTCGGCGAAGCGGGCGTTCAGCAGGCCGACGGCTTCGGCGTTCGAGCGTTGGATCAAGTCGCCCAATTCCTTGATATTGCCGACGGCCTGTTCGTAAGCCTGCTTCAGCAGCTCGGCTTGTTTCGCCGCCTTGGCCTGCGGGTCCTCGGGCAGTGCCATCGTTTGCATGGCCGCCGTCATCTCCGCCATGCCTTGCTGCATGATTTCCATGTGGCGCTTGGCCACGGCCTGCGCGCCTTCCATGGCGATACGATTGGCCGCCGCGATCGTCTCCATATTCTTGCGGCTGGCCGCCACGAACGCGTCCATGCTGGGCGCGGCGGGCATCTTCATGCTGGCGAACAGCTTCGTGAACTCGCTGAAGTCGGGCATCTTGGGGAAGTCGGCCATCGGTAGGCTCCTGTTATTGTGCAGTGCAGCATATGGCGCGTGGGGATGGGAAACTCAAGCAGTTCCGGTCAGGATACGCCAAAAGCAGGAGAACGTCATGAATCGTCCACATCTTTCCCCGCCCACGCCTCGCCCCGCCGGCGCACCTTTGGCGCTGGCCGGCATTCGCGTCGCCGATTTCAGCCATTTCATCGCCGGCCCGCTGTGCAGCATGATCCTGGCCGACATGGGCGCCGAAGTCATCAAGATCGAAAAAGCCGACGGTGGCGATGATTTTCGTAACCTGCGTCCCAAGGTCGGCGCCAACCAAAGCGCCCCGTTTCTCGCCATGAACCGCAACAAGCGATCCATCGCGATCGATCTGCGACAGGAGTCCGGGGCGGCCGTCGCGCGCGATATCGTCGCGAAGTCCGACATTTTGTTGGAGAATTTTTCCGGCGGCGTGATGGACAAATTCGGCCTCGGTTACGCCGCATTGGCTGCCACCAACCCCCGCCTGATCTACTGCTCGGTGTCGGCTTATGGGCGCACCGGGGCGCAAAGCGACCGGCTAGGCTTCGATCCCATCACCCAGGCGGAAAGCGGGTTCATGTCGTTGAACGGGGAACCCGATCGTCCGGGATTGCGCGCCGGCCCGTCGATCATGGACATGAGCACCGCGACGATGACCTGCAACGCCATCCTCGGCGCCCTTTTTGCGCGCGAGCGTTTGGGCAAAGGCCAATATATCGAGAACGCGCTGTTCGATACCGCCGTGACCATGGTCGGTTTTCACGGGATGAATTATCTGGTGAGCGGTAACGAACCGACCCGCTTCGGCAACGCCAGTACCGATACCGTACCGACAGCGGCGTTCGAAACGGCGGACCGCCCGATTTTCGTTTGCTGTGCCAACGACCGCACCTGGAACCGGCTGGCGGGCCGCGTCCTCGACCGTCCCGATCTGGCCGATAATCCGGTCTACGCGACTACATCCGGTCGTATTCAGCACCGGGACGAAATCCTCGCCATCGTCGGTCGTATTCTGTCCACTCAAAACCGCGCCCACTGGCTCGGGCGCATGCGCGAAGCCGGGGTGCCGGGCGGGGCCATCGCGTCGGTGGCCGAGGCGTTCGGTTCCCAGGTGATGGCAGATCGTCGGATGCTTAGCGAAATCCCTCACCCCACCGAGGGCGTGGTACCGAACATACGCCTACCGTTCCGCATGGCTGGCACGCCGCTCGCGGACCCCGTCGCCGCCCCTCTATTGGGCCAACATTCCGAGACCGTACTGCGCGGCGTGCTGGGCTACGACGACGCGGCGGTCGAGGGATTGCGCGCCAGCGGAGCTGTGAAGCTGGGTTAGTTTCCGCTGCGCCCATGCATCGGTGCCACGAACAAATCGGTCCAAGCGGCCGGCGCGACCTTGATCGTGCCGGTATGGAGCAGGAATTGTGCGTACTGCATCGCGCCGGTGGGCGTGGTGCCGTAGCCAGCCTCGGGATCGTTTAGAACCGCCAGCAAATCGTCGAGCGGCGTTTTTGCGTTCATGACCCGGATATAACTCTCCGCCGCTTCGCGCTTATGCGCGGCGATGAACGCAACGGCTTCGTCGGTGGCTTCGATCAGCGCCAGCATGAGCTTGGGATTCGCATCGGCAAAAGGCTTCGACGCCATCGTCATCAGAATCGTCAGCGGCCCGAACACGTCCCGCGTGTTCAGGACCCGGTGGATTTTGGGGTTCGCGACTTCTTGGTTCGAAAACGGCGGGGACGCCATGTGCGCCGTGATTTCCGATCGTCCGCCCATCAACGCGATCGCGGCGTCGGGATGCGGCATGCCGACTGTGAACGGGTCCAAGCGAGCGTAATTTTCAATGCCGAATTCCTTCGCCACCGCCATTTGCAGGGCAATCGCCGCGAATGACGTTTTGATGCCGGGGAGCGCGATTTTGTCTTTATCGGTGAAATCGCGCAGCGAACGAATGTCGGGCTTGTTCGTATTCAACCACATCGCACCGCCGCTGATGGCGCTGATACCGATGACTTGGCTTTTAGGAACCGCGCGCGCCTTACTCCACAACGTGATGAATCCGGGCATGCCGATGCCCGCTGCATCGATGCTGCCGGCGAGGATGGCGTCGTTGATGACATTGCCCCCGTCCAGCGCCTGCCAAGTTGTTTCGACCTTGCCCAAACCCATCGCCGCCGCGTGTTTTTCCAGTAGATGCTGGTCGCGCACGATCATCAACGGCAGATAGCTGGAACTGTAACCGTGCGACAAACGCATACGATCGGCCTCGGCATGGGCGGCCTTGGCCGCGCATAGAGCGCCGAGGAACAGAAGTACGCGTGCGATGAACATTGGATGGTTTTCCTGGTGACCGGATTGACGTTGTATCCTCCCACTGCATAGGGTCCGGTCAACCCCGGGGAGGGAATCATGAACCTGTTTATGCGCACTTGTGCGGTAATGCTGATGTTCTCGACCGCCGCGATGGCGGAATCCGTGGTGCGCGTCGGGGTATCGCAGCGCGATATCGGCTCGATGGACCCAGCGTTTGGGATCGGCAACGGCGACGAATTTCCGATCCGGCAGCTTTATAGCGTGTTGGTCGGTCCGAAGAACGGCACCTCCGATCTGACATTTGCCAATTTGCAGGGCGAATTGGCCGAGAAATGGGAAATGGCGCCGGATGCCAAAAGTTTCACATTCACCCTGCGCAAAGGCGTGCAATGGCATCGCGGCTATGGGGAGGTCACGTCCGACGACGTCGCATTCACCATTCAGCGCATGCAAGACCCAAAAACCGGATCGGCTTACGGGTCGAATTTCCGCGAGATCGTGTCGGTCGAAACACCCGATCGTTACACCGTAAAAATCGGCCTGGTGCAGGCCAATCCGTTTTTTTACGCTTTCGCTTTGATGCCGCGCTTCGGCGGCTACATCCAACCGCGCAAAGCGGTGGAGGAATTGGGCGAGAAATTCCGCCATAACCCGGTGGGCAGCGGCGCCTTCGAATTCTCGTCTTATGAATCGAAACAAAAAATCGAGATGAAAGCCTTCGACAAATATTGGGAAGGCAAGCCGAAAATCGACCGGCTCGAAGTCATGTTCTTGCCCGAAACTGCCGCCCGGACTCTCGCCTTTGTCAAAGGCGATGTTCAAATGATCGAGGGCGCGACGGTTCCCGGATGGCAGGCCAGCGTGAAGAAGCAAAAGCCCGACGCGGTGATGGATGCCGGACGCCCCGGCAGCACCTGGGCTTTGCATTTCAATATGACCCGCAAGCCGCTGGACGATATTCGGGTGCGGGAGGCGATTGCCCACGGGATCGATCAAAATATTTGGGTCGCGGCATTCGGAGATTTCATGACCCCCACCTACGGCGTGTCGCCCGTCGGGTATTATGGATCTCTCGAAAAGGCCGATCTGCCGGCCGACTGGCCGCTGTCGTTCGACCCAGCCAAAAGCAAAAAACTACTAGCCGAGGCCGGCTATCCGCAGGGCGTGGCGATCGAAGTTTTCATCACCGAACGCGAGGAATATAAAACCAACCTCCTGATTATTCAGGAGCAACTGCGGAAAGTCGGTATTCAACTGAATATGCGAGTGGTGGACCATACCAGCTACCACAACGATATTCGTCGCGATCTCAACACGATGGTTGTGTACGGATCCGGGCAGCCGCCTTTGACCCAGGCGGTGCTGAATGCGTTCTATAAATCCTCGGCCATCGTCGGGAAGCCGACGCGGAATATGAATTTCTCGCATTATGGGGATATCGCGGGGAATTCCGACACGTTGTTGGAACAGGCCAATCAGGAAGTCGACGATGCCAAACGCATCGCCCTACTGAAGCAGGTACAGATCGATATTTTGCGTCAGGTGCCTGCTTATCCGCTGCCGAGCCCGGCGGGGTCGTGGATGCGCGATGGGAAGACGTTGGAGATTGGGTTCCCCGTGAAGGCGTATATGGGGACATTCACACTGGCGAAAGCGAGCCGGTCGAACCCATGATCGGCTTCATCCTGCGCCGTCTGCTGGAAGTTGTTCCGACCGTTCTGTTGATGCTCACGCTGGTGTTTTTCGCCCTGCGCATCATGCCGGGCGATCCAGCCATCGCCGCATTGGGGGAGTTTGCCGCCCCCGACGCGGTGGAACGATTTCGCGAGAAACTGGGGCTGAACCAACCGCTATATACGCAGTATTTTGCCTTTTTGGCACAGGCTTTGACCGCCGACTTCGGCCACTCGATGAGCAACGGCGCCTCGATCGGCGCCTTGCTCGGGCAGGCGTTGCCATACACCATTGTTTTGGCGTTGGCGGCGACCCTGATCGGGATCGTTATCGGTCTGCCGCTAGGCGCGATGACCGCAGTGCATCGCGATGGAAAAATCGATGCGTTTGGAAGATTATTCGCACTGATCGGGTTTTCGTTGCCGGATTTCTATTTCGGGGTGCTTCTGCTGCTCGTGTTTTCGTTGCACCTCGATTGGTTCCCGATGCTTGGCGGCGGCAAAGGCTTCCTCGACCAACTGCACCATCTCGTACTCCCTGCCATCACGCTCGGTTTAGTCATGGCCGCATTCGTGATGCGCTTGACCCGATCGTCCCTTTTAGAGGTCCTCAAGCGCGATTACGTGCGTACCGCCAGAGGTAAAGGTGTAGCCGAACGCTGGGTTATTTTTAAACATGCGCTGCGGAATGCATTGATCCCGGTGACAACCGGCATGGGCATCTATTTGCTGACCACATTGTCCGGCACCATTACGGTGGAGTTGGTATTCTCGCGCCCCGGCTTGGGAACGCTGCTGATCGGAGGCGTGTCGGCCCGAGACTATACGCTGGTGCAGTCCGGCTTAGTGGTGTTCGCATTTTTTGTTGTCGTGGTGAATTTGCTAACCGATTTGCTATGTGCGGCGATCGATCCGCGGATAACGCTGCGATGAATATCCCAATCTCCAAGCTGACTGCGATCGGCGCGGGACTGAGCTTGCTGTTGATTTTGCTCGCCGCTTTTTCCCCATGGATCGCGCCGCTGGACCCGTTGGACCAGTCCTTTATCGCCGCCAATCAAGGCCCGACCGTAGAACATTGGTTCGGTACAGATTCGTTCGGTCGTGACGTCCTTTCACGAGTGTTGTTCGGCGGACGTGTGTCGTTGGCGATCGGCATTCTGGCGCCGGTGCTGTCGGCACTGGCCGGAGTTTGGGCGGGCATGCTCGCCGGCTATCTCGGTGGCTGGACGGATCGATTGCTGTCGCGCGCTTCGGATTTGTTGATGTCGTTTCCGACCCTTTTGCTGGGCGTGATGATCGCCGCCGCGCTCGGTCCCAGTTTCCAAAGCGCTGTGATTGCGATCGCCGTCGCGCTGTTTCCCCGCTTCGTGCGGCTCTCCCGTTCCGCCACCCAGGTGGTGCGACGGGAACCCTTTATCGATGCCTCGATTGCCGCCGGACGTGGAACGGTTTCGATCCTGTTCCACCATATATTGCCGAATATCGCGGGTCCTTTGGTCGTTGCACTATCGCTGTGGATCGCGACGGCAATTCGGCTGGAAGCGGCGTTGTCGTTTCTCGGCCTGGGCGCGCAACCGCCCACGCCGAGTTGGGGCAATATGATCCGCGATGGGATGAGCGATTTGGTCGGCGATCCCTGGCCGGCGGCGTTCGCGGGGGCAGCCATTACGGTGTCGGTGCTGGCATTCAACATGGTGGGCGACGCGCTGCGCGACCTGCTCGACCCCGAGACCGGTCTATGAGCTTGCTCGAAGTCAACGACCTCAGGGTGCATCTGTTCACCGATCGTGGGGTTATAAAAGCGGTCGATGGCGTTAGTTTCGCCGTCGAAGCCGGTCGCAGCCTGGGCATCGTCGGCGAGTCCGGCTGCGGCAAAACCATGACCGCGTTGTCTTTGATGCGGCTGATTCCGCAGCCGCCAGCCCGTATCGTCAGCGGATCGATCCGTTTCGATGGGGAAGATGTCGCGACCATGGCCCCCGATCGTTTGCGAGCGCTACGCGGCAACCGGATTGCGATGATCTACCAAGACCCGATGACGTCGCTGAACCCGGTCTTCACGGTAGGCGAACAAATCGCCGAGGCCGTGCGTCTGCATCGTCGCGATGGACGCACTGCCGCCTGGGCCCGCGCGGTCGAGGTCTTGCGTCTGGTCGGCATCCCCGACCCGGACCGGGTGGCGCGTTCCTATCCGCATCAATTGTCCGGCGGGATGCGGCAACGGGCGGTGATTGGCATCGCCCTGGCTTGCGACCCGAAATTGCTGATCGCGGACGAACCGACCACGGCGCTGGATGTCACCATTCAAGCGCAGATTCTGGAATTGCTGCGGCGCCTGCAAGGGGAGCTCGGCACCGGCATTATATTGATTACGCACGATCTTGGGGTCATTGCCGATCTGGTGGACGATGTTATCGTGATGTACGCAGGCAAGCTGGTCGAGCACGCGCCGGTTCGGCAACTTTTTGCCGCCCCGCGTCATCCCTACACAAATGGATTGTTACGGTCGGTGCCATCGCTGGAAACGCGGGAGCGCCGGTTGCAAACCATCGACGGCACCGTGCCTCCGGCGCATGCGATGCCGAACGGGTGTCGCTTCAACCCGCGCTGCACGCTGGTGCAAGACATTTGCCACGCCCAAGAGCCGCCGTTGAACGACGTTGGCGGGGGCACGCAAGCAGCGTGCTGGGCGCTGGTATGACCGCGCCCTTGCTGGCCGTTCAAGGGCTGACCAAACATTTTCCGATCGCGGGCGGGCAAGTCAAAGCTGTAGACGGTGTATCGTTCGATGTTGCGGCGGGGGAGACCCTCGCCCTGGTCGGCGAATCCGGCTGCGGTAAATCCACCACCGGGCGGATGCTGTTGCGCCTAACCGAACCGACCGCCGGTTCCATCGTGTTCGGCGGCGTTGACCTGCTGGGACTGGGCCGATCCGATTTGCGTAGGCGCCGTCGCGAGTTGCAGATTGTTTTCCAAGACCCCTATGCGTCGTTAAGCCCGCGCAACAGGGTGGAAGATATTATCGCCGAACCGTTGGACGTTCACGGATTGTGCGCAACGCGCGAGGAGCGGCGCAATCGCGTGATCGAATTGCTGCGATTGGTCGGTTTGGATGCGATCCACCTCCGTCGCCATCCCTTCGAATTCTCCGGCGGTCAACGCCAACGTATCGCGATCGCGCGGGCTTTGGCCCCGCAACCGCGATTGATCGTCGCGGACGAACCCGTTTCGGCGCTGGATGTGTCTGTGCAAGCGCAGGTGGTAAACCTGATGCAGGATTTGCAGGAGAAATTCGGCCTCGCATACGTGTTCATTTCGCACGACTTGGCTGTAGTACGGCATATCGCGCATCGGGTGGCGGTAATGTATCTCGGGCGACTGGTCGAGATCGCATCGACCGAAACTTTATTTTCCGCGCCGCATCATCCGTATACGCAAGCGCTGCTGTCGGCTGCCCCTGTTCCCGATCCGGAACGGCGGCGGAGCCGGATCGTTCTGACGGGCGACGTTCCCAGCCCGGCCAGCGTGCCGGGCGGGTGCCATTTTCATCCGCGCTGCCCGCTGGCGCAACCGGTGTGTCGCGACACGGTACCCGCGCTCCGCGACGTCGGCGGAGGGCACCGTGCGGCGTGCCATTTCGCTAAGCCGTTTCCGATTCCGATTTAAGATCGCAATGAGTCCAGCAACGAACGTGCCTCCGGCAAGGCGCGGCCGTTGCCGAATTGGCGTAGCAGCCCAAACATAGTGCCAGTCCGGTTTTGCAACGCCGGGGCGACCAATCCATCGAATTTTCGATCCATGTCGTCCCAGCGGATCGGGTTTCCGGGATGCCCCTTTGCCACCGGCACGTGCTCGGCGACCCCGTCGATCGTGACGGTGGCCGAGGCGAATCCCATATCCGGATGTTTGTCGACCGCGATTTTCGAGGCCGTGGCCGCGACGGCGGGATCGAGCCGCCAGGGATCGCGGAAGTCGGCCGCCGAAACGTCTCGGCCGTGCAGCGCCAGCGCCACGCAATAGCGCAGGTCGAACTTGCCGGCCAAAGGTGTGTCGGGGCTGCCATCGCCGAAACCGGTCATTTGCACCGCCAATGCACCGACATCGGCGCGGATCGCCCCGATCGCGCCCAAATCGATCCGGTTCGCCACGAATGCCTTGGCGGCGTCGATCGACGGATGGATCAGATGACAAGCAGCGTAGGGTTTGAAACTATTGCGCAGGATGCGCCAGTCGGAGAACTCGATCGGCACAATCGACAACGAACCGTCTTGGATCACCGCATTATCCAACCCCGCGCCCGGTTCCAGAATGCCGGTGGCACCGACAAAGCCGCCGGCCGCGAGCTGCGCCGACAGAATGCCATCCATCGCCGCTTTCCCGGCATGAAACGGTTTCGCCATTGTGCCGAACGACGCGGTCAGCCCGCTGGTCTGCGTCGCAGCCAGCGCCACCGCATTCAATGCCCGCTCGGCATCCAATTTCAGCAGCGCCGCCGCTGCGGATGCGGCGCCGATCCGGCCGAACACTCCGGTCCCGTGCCAGCCGCGTGTGGTCGCGGCTTGACCCAGGCCGTGCCCGACCCTGGCCGCAACCTCGAATCCGGTGACGAAGGCGGCCAACATTTCGCTTTCGGCGGCGTCGATTTCTTCCCCTAGGGCCAGGGTCGCGGCCCACACGGGCGCGCTGGTGTGGGTTACCGCATCGACATAGGTGTCGTCGAAATCCAGGCAATGCGCCAATGTCCCATTCGCCAGCGCCGCGAAGGGCGCCGCAGCGGAACCGCCGAACAGCACGCTCGATCGACCGGACGATCGCCAGTTGGCCACGGTGTCCCGTACAATCCGCCCGGCGGGTTCGGTGGATGCCCCGATCGCGACACCCATCCAGTCGGTTAGGCATAGGCGGGCGGCGTCCAGGACCTCGGGCGGCAGAACCCGGCCCTGGGCGGCGGCGATGAAGTCGGCGACGGCTTGGCCGTTGGCGGTCATGATTGTTCCCCTTCGTTGCTTGGCGCGCTAGGCTTTCCTAAACGAAGGAGGAACTCCATGACCATACCGCGCCCATTGGTAACCGGTCCCTCGGCTTGGATTGGAGCCGAGCTGGCAAAGCGGCCGGAGGAATGGATTTACACGCTGTCCGCCGATGAGATCGGGGAAATCCAGACCAACGTTGCCCATTTGCGTGGCCGAGACATCGCCAACGTGACCCAGGCCGAGTTCCCGCTGCCCACGCTCGGTCCTGTGTTGGATCGGCTGCGCGACGAGATTCTAAATGGGCGCGGTTTCGTCCTGCTGCGAGGATTGCCCGTATCCGATCGGCCGATTGCCGACAGCGCGATGGCCTATTGGGGCATCGGCACATGGTTCGGCAGCGCGCGATCCCAGAATGCCAAAGGGCATGTGTTGGGGCATGTACGCGATATGGGATTGGCAACGACCGATCCGAATGTGCGCATCTACCAGACCACCGAGCGGCAGAATTTCCACACCGATTCCTGCGATATCGTCGGGCTAGTGTGCCTGAAGACCGCGCGTTCCGGCGGCTTGTCGTCGCTGACCAGTTCGATGTCGGTTTATAATGCGATGTGCGAGCGGCATCCGGAACTTGTGGGCCGCCTGTTCGCACCGATGCCGACCGATCGGCGCGGAGAGGTGCCCGTTGGCAAAAAACCTTGGTTCGAATTGCCGATCTACAACGATTATCAAGGATATTTGTCGGCGTTGTATGCCCCGCATTACGTCCGGTCTTCGCAACGTTTCCCCGAGGCGCCGCGCCTGACCGAGGACGACATTAAAGCGCTCGATTGCTTCGATCGACTGGCCGAAGATACGACGTTGCGTTTGGATATGGCATTGCAGCCCGGCGACATCCAGTTGGTGCACAACCACACGACGTTGCACGATCGTACTGCC
The DNA here is from genome assembly GCA_037139955.1 of Rhodospirillales bacterium. Lineage (GTDB taxonomy): Bacteria > Pseudomonadota > Alphaproteobacteria > Acetobacterales > Acetobacteraceae > Rhodopila. Next base: position 1,472 of record JBAXFK010000008.1, on the reverse strand, counting down.
TTCGTGGATTGGCCGGAACCGGAAAACAAGCGTCACTTGCTGCGTCTTTGGCTGGCATCCCCTGGTGCTCGGCCATTGCCGGCGGGCTATGCGGAACGCTGGGGCAGTGTCACGATCGGCGATCGCGGCGGCATTATTTGCGAGGGCACGAAATTGCACGCGCCGCTGGAAGCGGTCTAGCGCCGCGTCAGGTCAGCGCGGCGATATCGAAAATGGCCGGCGGATCGGCGCGCAACGCCACGGCGAGCATGTAGTGCGTTCCGACGGCCGTCTGGCCGAAGGACCAGCCGGTGTTATTGTCGGGACGGGCGGGTTCGAAGGTGACGCCGAGCGGATCGAGCGTCACGGAGAACTCGTCGAGAGGGAGCTGAAAGCCGAGTCCCATGGCCTTCATGACCGCCTCTTTCATGGTCCATAGCTGAAAGAAGACCCGTTGCCGAAGCTGTTCGGGGCTCGCGTCGATCAGCGCGACTTCGCGCGGCGTAAAAAACCGCCCGGCAATCCGACCGGTGGAGGCACTGCGTTCAACCGATTCAACATCGATCCCGACCTCGTGGTGGGCCAATGCGCACCCCACTAGGCCTTCGGTATGGGACAGGTTGAAGTGCAAATCGGGGCGATTGTGGGCGGGGTCCAGTGCTGGACGACCATGCGGCCCGGCGACGAATCTCCAGCATCGCGGCTCTAACCCGCCGTAATGCGATAGCAGCGCTCGGGTAAGTGCGTGGGCGGCGATGAAGATTTCTCGGTCCGGGGCGAAGTAGAAACGATCGGCGCGGGCAAGTTCTTCCGCGTCCAGGAATTCGCGCCAAATTGCCAGCCGGTCCGGCGGGATCGTCGCGCAATCCAGCCAGCGTGCCACGGCCCCCTTCGTGGGCAGGGGTGTGGCGGGCAACTGGGCGAGATCTTCTAACTGCATCGGCGGAGGAAAGACGCATCCGCGCGAAGCCGCAACCCCGCTCTATTCGGCCCGTAGCGCGGAGCGGACGTCGGCCATGCTGGCCGGGTCTTCCAGCGCGGTCAGGCGCACCGCCGCGATAGTCGCGAATTGCCGCAACAGTGCGGTACGGCGGGCTGGCGATAGCGGGTGCGGCGGTGCGTCCCGCAGCAAGTCGGCTTCCAGCCCGGCGGCGACGATCAGGCCGGCTTCGGTTGGCAATATCTCCATCGGAAAATCGTCGTCGACCGCGAAATAGAGCGCGTCGGCATAAGCGCGGTATTCGGGCCACTTGCTATCGGTCAGGAAATCGCGCGGACCCGACTTCACCTCGATACAAGCGAAACCCCCGTCGCGGCGGAGGGCCAGAATGTCGGCGCGGCGGCCGTTCGGCAGCGCGACCTCGTGTAACGGCGCCCAACCCAAGCGCAAACAAAGCCGCGCGGCCGCGCGCCGTACCAAAGCCGCTCGTTCGGGAAAGTGAGGTGGTCCCGGAATTTCGGACGGTAGGTTAAGCTAAAAGCCCGACCGACGG
>JBAXFK010000007.1:0-38544 GCA_037139955.1 Rhodospirillales bacterium | reverse complement strand
CTCGTGGCACTGACCGGGCCAGTCGAGGGGCCGCCGATCCTCGCCACCGAATGCCATCAGGGACCGATCGCCGGCCTTGCCGCGTTTGTCGCCACCGCCAGCGGGTTGTTCGGCCGCGATAACGGTGCCCGCACCTTCGCGGTCAGCATCCACGAAACCGCCGTCAACGTCGCCGAATACGAAGCTGCCGTTGCTTGGGACGCCGGAAAATCGCGCGAGCGGCCGGGCATCAACCGATTCGGTCGTAACTATCCCGTCGGTATCTACGAGACGAAACAAGGCCTGATCGGCGTCACTATCGTAACCCCCGGCCAGTGGCGCGGCATTTGCGAGATGCTGGGCATGCCCGAACTTGCAAAGGAAAAGCGCTTCTCCCTCAACACCGATCGCCTTGCCGCGTCGAAGGAAATCGATGCGTTGTTTCAACCGGTCTGGGCGACAAAAACGGCCGAGCAATGGTTCGAACTGGCGCTGCGTTATAAATTGCCGATGGCGGTCGTTCCAACGATGGAAGAACTACTGGAACAAAGCGTCCACCGCGAGCGCGGGGCCTTCGTGCCCATCCGTATCGGCGACGAAGCGTTCGAGGCACCGCGCTTACCGCAGATGTTGACCGCAACCCCGCCGCTATCCGGTGGCACCGCGCCTTTCGCTGGGGAGGATCATCCGCTTTGGTCGGTCCCGGCAGGCCCGAAACCGACAGCCCAGGCACAACCCGGTACGGGCGCGCTGCAAGGCCTGCGCATTATCGACCTCACCATGGGCTGGGCCGGTCCCACCGCTGCGCGCCACCTGGGCGAACTCGGTGCTGAAATCATCAAGGTGGAGGCGTGCCAATATCCCGATTGGTGGCGTGGAACCGATCTGCGGGCGTCGTTCATCGCAGAACAGAAATATGAAAAAATTCCTTGGTTCCAACTGATGAACCGCAACAAACTGGACGTTACCCTCGACCTCGCGAACCCCGAGGGCGTGGCGCTGCTGAAGCAACTCGTTGCCACATCGCATGCCGTTATCGAGAATTATTCCGCCGATGTGCTGCGCAAACTCGGCTTGGATTACCCTGTGCTGAAAGACGTCCGGCCCGGCTTGGTCATGGTGTCGATGCCCGCTTTCGGATCCGGCAATGCCTGGAGCGATTGTCGCGCCTACGGATCGACCTTGGAACACGCCTCCGGCCTACCCACCGTCACCGGCTCGGCCAATCATCCGCCGGTCATGAACCAGACCGCATACGGCGATCCGATCGGCGGCTTCAACGCCGCCGCCGCGATAATAACCGCGCTGCTGCATCAGCAACGAACGGGCCAAGGCCAGAATATCGATATCTCCCAGGTGGAGTGCATGCTGCCGCTGGTTGCGCCATCCCTGATCGAGCAATCGGCGCTGGGCTACACATCCCCTCGTATCGGCAACCGCCATCGTGTCCATGTTCCGCACGGTGCGTTTCGTTGCGCCGGAGAGGATCGCTGGGTCGCCATCGCGGTATGCGACGATGCCCAATGGCGTGCCGCTTGCGCGGTGTTGCAACGACCCGATCTCGCCGACCTGACGGCCGATGAACGACGCGCGCGGGAAGACGAACTCGACGCGATCGTGGCCGCATGGACCCGGGATCGCGATGCCGACGATGTTATGAACACGCTGCAAGCGGCCGGTGTCGCGGCCGGCACGGTTCGGCTTCCCGGCGATTTGGATCGCGATCCGCACCTTGTCGCGCGCGGGTTTTGGCATCGGATGGATCGGCCTTTCATCGGGCCGCATTGGCAATCGTCCGCCGCCTGGCGCGAAGGCCCTAACGCCTACCCGGTGCGTCGCGTCGCCCCCACGCTCGGCCAGGACAACGAATCCATCCTCACCGGTATGCTCGGTTTGACGCAATCGGACCTCATGCGCCTCGCCGCTGTGGATATCATTGGCACTGTGCCGAAGCCCCGGCGCGCGCAAGGGGATGCCTGACGATGAAATTGCGAACCGGACAGCCATGGATGACCGGCGCCGAATACGGACGATCCTTATCCGGTTTCGGGGTCAACTTGTTGGTGCGTGATGTTCCGGCCTCGGTGGCGTTCCATCGCGCCGTGCTGAACGCTATCGTTGTCTACGAGGATCCGGATTTTGCCGTCTTGCGGCATGGCACGGCAGAAATGATGCTGCACGCCGACCATACGTACGACCGTCACCCGATCCGCGATCGGCTGGACGGGAAGCGCGGCAACGGTCTCGAATTGCGGTTGCACCAAACCGATCCCGACGCCGCCGAGGCGGCAGCCCGAGCGGGCGGGTACGATGTGATGGCGGCGGCAGCGGATAAGGGGCACGGATTGCGGGAAGCCTATATTGTCGACCCCGACGGTTATATCTGGGTGCCGGATCGCCCGACCGGGGCGTAAGACTTCAGCCCTCGCCCATTACGATCATGGCAAGAGTTGCGACTTTGCCGCCGGCACTGGTCGTGGTGATGGTCAGCGTATGTTTCCCGGCGGGGCAGGGCGGCAGTACGAATCGCCCGTCCCGACCGACGTTCACGGTCTTGCGCGGTTCGCCATCCACGCCTGCGTGGACCGAGGCGAGGGGCGCAAGATTGTTCAGTGCGAAACCCGATGTGCCCGTTCCGTCCAAGACAATGACCGGCCCACGGTCGAGGGTGGTGTTGCGGAAGACCCGCATCGCCCAAGCTCCGACAGCGCGGCCGGCAATCAATCCGTCGTCGTTGTCGAACTTGTAATGGATGCCGCCCCACAACCGGCTGTTTGCCGCTTCATCGGCAGCTTGTGCGAAATTTGTGAAAGACCGGGTGACGCCCGGTAGACTGGCGCTGCCCGCTCGGAATGGCTTCGCTCCGAACGCCGCAGTCAAGACGGTGGCCGCCGCGCCGCTGAAGGCAGAATGACCGGAAACGTAGCTGGGATGGTTGGGTGTTTCCAGCAACGGCATCCAGTGCGGATCGGCGGGGAAGCTCGCATCGCCGGTACGAATCGCTGTGATCGGGCGCCAGAAATTGAAGACGTATTTTGCATCTACCATCGCGATCGCGGCATCGGCGACAGCGATATTCAACTCGGCGAACAACGTCGCCTGACCCATTCGGTCCCGTTTTTGCGTTTGCAGCACGGTGTTCGCGATTGAGTTCCAGTGTCCCGCAGGGGCGTAGGTGCCGATGGCATCGCTCCAATACCGTGCGGCGAGCGCTTGATCGGCGGTGCGAGATTGGGATTGTACCCCGCCGATCTTCGCAGTTTGAGCACGTGCTTCGGCGAAAGCCGCAGTTCCGGGCGCAGGCGGTCCGGGTGGCCGGAATTGATCGGGGCGAACCAAGGTAAAGGGGGTAACCGACGCCCACTGCGGGTTCAACGCGGGGAAATGGCGCGGCGGCGTTGGGCGCTATTGCCCGATGCCTGTTCCCGTCGTCGCGGCGACGCTTCGGTTCCAACCGTCGCCGTCCCGGATCGCGACGATCGCTTTAGCGACGGCCTGTCCGAAGGCGACCGAGCGTTGGTTTTTGGCTTCGTCGGGTACGGCGGCTTGGTCGGTGGCCAACATCGCGTCCAGCACGGCTTGGCGTGCGGGAAACAGATAGACCAGCATTGTGTGCGCGGCTGCGCTGACGGCGAGGTCCTGCGAAATATCGCCCGGTGCGGATAGGCGGACCAGAAATCCCGGTAAATTGCGGGCGGATCGCAGCGTGTCATGGACGGCGATGCTTTCCAGTGCCAAGGCCCGCGTAGCGTTGAACGGGTCCATGGCCGTCGCTTGAATCGACAGGTTGGTTTGTTCGTTCCATGCTAAAACGGGTTCTGCCATGGGGGCCGCGTGGGCGCATGCCACCCACAGGACCATCGCCAAAGCGATACCCCACTGAGCTAGTCGATCCATGCCTCGTTCGGTCCGTTCCATGCTACGCATTGGCTCCAAAAAGACTTCAGTAACCAAGCCGTTTTTTGTCGTTAGCCGCCCCAAACCCGTTTCGAGATTAGCGGCGGATCGTCAGATTCGTAAGATTGCTCAGCGTTGCGATGTCTTTGACCCGGGAGCCGCCTAGGTTGAGCGACCGCAACGCATGCAGCCCCGCCAAGGGTTTGACGTCTTCGACTGCCGTTCCTTCCAAATCTAAAATTTCTAAATTCGGTAGGCGGGACAATGGTGCGATGTCGCGCACCTGCGTGCCGACCAAATTGAGCTCGCGCAGGTTGAACATATCCCGCAGGGGCCGGATATCGTCGACCGGGGTTCCGTTCAAGCTGAGGAAGCGCAGGCCGATCATGCCGGCCAGCGGACGGATGTTGCTAACCCAGGTGCTGCCCAGATCGAGCGACTGCATTTCCCGCATACCTGCGAGCGGACCGAGGTCGCTAACTTTCGTCACGGCCAAAACCAAGGTCTTCAACTTAGTCATCTTGGCGAGGGGCGAGAGGTCTTTTACCTCGGTCCCGCCCAAATTGAGCGTCTCCAACTCGGTCAAACCGCTGAGCGCTGTCAGGTCGGCGATCGGCAGGAATTGCAGATTGATGGTCTTAAGCCCGGAAATTGCCGCGAGCGGCCCGACGCTGCGCACCAGAGTGCCGCAGATATCCAGGGTTCTAAGGTGGATGAGCTTAGACAGTGGCGACATATCGCGCACCGGGATGCCGCGTAGACTCACCGCCTGCACCCCCAACGCTACCAATTCCGGGATGGCGGTTTCCAGCGCCGCGTCGTCGGCGCGGTCGGTGAATGTCGCGAGGATAACGCCGTCGACCGTCTCGACCGTGACAATCTGCTTATCGAGCGCGGCGAGTGTTGGGACGGGCATCCAGCCGCACAGGGTCAGCGCCAGCCAAAGCAAGGCGCGCGTCCCCCAGTTCATGGCTAACCGACCGTCCATCCGTGCGATCCGTCCGTCTTTACGATGGGTGCAATGCATAGCACCGAGGCCCCCGAAGTGGAAGACAAAAAGAAACAATTTCGATCTTTTTTTGGATGGTAGCGCTACCCATGCGCGCAAACCATCGACGTTCCGCTATTCCGCCAGTATCGCTCGGAGATCCGGCAAGTGCTCCCGCCCCCAGAAGATTGCCCCGTCCAACACGAAGCTGGGCACGCCGAACACGCCCGTCTCCTCCGCTGCACGGCTTACCGCCGCAACGTCCGCGCGGCCTTCCTCGGCCCAGCCTGGGAATGAGGCCGGGTCGCAGCCAGCTTCTGCCAGGACGGCGGCGATTGCTCCGACTTGTTCGATATCCAGTTCTCGCCGCCAAAATCGCTCGAACACCATGTCCTGGTAGCGCCGAAACACGGCGTCGCCGTGTCGTTGCGCGAACAACATGCCAGCTGCCGCGAGGCTGGAATCCCATATCTTTTGGGTCCCCCGGATTATCAACCCCTGCTTGCGGGCTTGGCGGCGGCAATCCATGTAGCTGTAGCGAACGCGCCGCCATTGGTGGGCGTTGCGGCTTTCTTCCACAACCTTGCCATCGGCGCCGAGCGTCGCGGAACCCAGGTATTGCGGGATATCCAGAATATAGGGAAGCCAGCGTAGACGCACCGGCACCGCCTGCGCCAGCGCGTAGACCGAGTCCTTCGCGAGGTATGCGTAGGGGCTTTTGAAATCCATATAGACGGTCAGGGTGCGCGGTTCGATCATGCGGGCAGGTTAACGCGGGACATGCGGCGCGGCTATAAGCGTGGATATGGAAACTTCGATCTACTGTTTGGCCAGCTATTTGCCGCACCGCCTCCGAGCGCACGCGACCGCCGCGCGGGTGGCGACGCTGGCGCAATTCGTGAAATTTGCTGCGGTCGGTCTGACCGGGTTGGCAATCGACACCGCCGCAGTTTACGGCCTTCGCGGGATGTTGGGCCTGTACGGGGCGGGGTGCGTGGCGTATCTCCTCGCTGCAAGCGGTAATTGGCTATTGCACCGGGTCTGGACTTTTCGCGGCCAAGGCGGCGGTTCGGCGCGGCGTCAGTGGGGGCGTTTTCTGATGGTCAACCTGATCGGTTTCGTGCTGAACCGGGGGGTCTATGGACTGCTGGTAACGTTTGCGACATTGGCCGCGAAGGAGCCGGTTATCGCCACGACAGCGGGCGCGGCTGCCGGGCTGTTCGTCAATTTCACGCTATCGCGGCGTTTGGTGTTTCGCTGAGGCGGTTTTCGCGTCGCAAGTTCGTTGTGTGTTCGCGACACTGCGGCCAGATTCGAAAAATATTTCGAATCGCGAATACCCCAGTCTGTGGCGTTAACGTTTTGCTAATCTTTCCCTCTCAACACTGTCGTCATTGCAGTCGTTTTTGGCGGTGGGCGCATGTTGGATTTTCACGGCAAATTCACCGACCGGATGCTGCTGCCCGAGGGGGCGGCGGGCTTTCATCCGATTTCCTATGCCTCTCGGCTATATGTGCCGCCGGGGCCGTCAGGATGGCGGCTACGAGTCAAGCGCGGGATGGATATCGTGCTGGCGCTGACCGCGCTGACCCTGCTGCTCGTTCCGATGGTGGCGATCGCGGCGGCGATCCGGCTCGATAGCGCAGGGCCGGCGTTGTTCCGCCAACGCCGCATCGGCCATTGCGGGAAACCGTTCGATTTGTGGAAATTCCGTACTATGCGGCACGAAGCCGCGACCGCTCCGTTGCGTCAGGCCACGCGCGACGATCCCCGGGTCACGCGCTTAGGGGCGTGGCTGCGACGGACCTCGATCGACGAAATTCCACAATTTTACAATGTGCTGCTCGGTCATATGTCGGTTGTCGGCCCCCGTCCGCATGCCCCGGGTACCCGTGCGGCCGGCCGGTTGTTCGAAGATGTCGCCGCCCATTACGCCGAGCGGCATCGGGTTAAACCGGGCATGACCGGTCTGGCGCAGGTGCGCGGATTGCGGGGGGAAACCGATACCGAACAGAAGCTGCTCAACCGCCTCGCCAGCGACCTGGAGTATATCGAGGCTTGGTCGATCCGCCTCGACCTATCGATCGTGCGGCGAACCATCCCCTTGGTGTTGCGCATGCCGAACGCTTACTGATCGCGAGGCCATCGATGTCGGAAACAATCGAACGCCTCGATCTGGCCATATTGGCGGAAGCCGCCATCCTGCCGAAATCCGCGCCTGAATGGGTGGCAGACCCGGCGCCGATGCTACCGCGCGAGCTGGGACCGAAGCCGCCTAGCGTCGCGGTGCTGATCCCCTGTTTCAACGAAGAGGCCGCCATCGGCAAAGTCGTCGCCGATTTTCGCGCCGCCCTGCCGAACGCGACAATCTACGTCTACGACAACAACTCTACCGATCGCACGATGCTGGAGGCTCGGGCTGCCGGCGCAGTGGTGCGGCAGGAGATGTTGCAGGGCAAGGGTCATGTGGTGCGTCGGATGTTCGCCGATGTGGACGCCGATGCGTTCGTGTTGGTCGACGGCGACGACACCTACGACGCCACCGCGGCGCCGGGCATGCTGCGGCTGATGCTGGAACGGCAACTGGATATGGTCAGCGCTGCCCGCATCCCAACCGAGACCGATGCCTATCGGCTAGGCCATCGCTTCGGCAACGCCGCCCTGACCGGCATGGTGCGCTCGGTTTTCGGCAACGGCATATCCGACATGCTGTCGGGCTATCGTGTGTTCAGCCGCCGCTTCGTCAAATCCTTTCCGGCGCTGGCGGCGGGGTTCGAAACCGAAACCGAGTTCACCTTACACGCCTTGGCCTTGAACATGCCGGTGCGGGAGGTGCGAGCGCCCTACCGCGGTCGGCCCGTGGGATCGCAGTCAAAGCTGAAAACAATCGGCGACGGATTCCGTATCCTGCGCGCGATCCTGATCCTGATCGAGCAAGAGCGTCCGCTTCAGTCCTTCGCCTGCATCGCGCTTCTGCTGCTGATCGCGGGATTCGGGTGCGGTCTGCCGGTGGTGACGGACTATTTGCAAACCGGCCTAGTGCCCCGACTCCCGACGGCGGTTCTGTCTACAGGTTTAGTATTGCTGGGATTTTTGTCGCTGGGATGCGGTCTTGTGCTCGATGTCGTCTCTCGCGGACGCAAGGAGATGAAGCGGCTGGCATATCTTGCGATCCCGCCGATGCGCGGTCCGTGTTGATTCGTGGCGCGATTTTCGCCGGCCGGTCGCCCCTGTGCCAACCGACGCGTTTGGGTCATAGTGATGCCCGTCTCCAACCGAGGATGGGTGCCATGCCGACCTATGTCATGCTGGCCAACTGGACGGACCAGGGCCTGAAGGCCATCGAAGAAGGACCGAAGCGGGTCGATGCCGCCAAAAAGCTGTTGGTGGAAATGGGGGGCAGCTTCCGCTCGCTGTATATGACCATGGGGCAGCATGACATGATCGGCATTTACGACGCCCCCGACGATGCCGTCGCCGCCCGCTTCTCGCTGATGCTCGGACAACTCGGCTATGTCAGGACATCGTCGCTGAAGGCATTCCCCGAGGAAGCCTATCGGCAAATCGTCAATTCGCTCAGATAGGGTTTTCGTATGATTTCAGGTGCGCGCACGCCGCTGACGGTGGACCTCGGCGGCTATCGGGTCGCTATAACCGCCGGTGCCAATGGTATCGGCAAAGTCATGGCCGATAGCTTCGCCGCCTGCGGGGCGTCGGTGTTCGTGTCCGACGTGGACCAAGGTGCACTGGATCGCTGCGGCTATCCCGGTATGCGGGCCAATGCGGGCGTTCCGGCCGAGTGCGAAGCCTTCGTCGATGCCGCCGTGAAATATCTGGGCGGCCTGGACGTGCTGGTGAACAACGCCGGTATCGCCGGCCCCACCGCGACAGTAGAAAACGTGACGCCCGAGGAATTGGACGCGACGCTTCAAATCGACCTCGCCAGCATGTTCCATACCGCGCGGCGCGCCATTCCCGCGCTGCGGGCGAACGGCGGCGGCGCGATCGTCAATCTCAGTTCCGCCGCCGGCCGTTTCGGCTTTGCGCTGCGTGCACCCTATGCGGCGGCGAAATGGGGCGTAATCGGCTTTACCAAATCGCTGTCGATCGAACTCGGTGGCGACGGCATTCGTGTTAACGCTATTCTGCCCGGCCCGGTCGATGGACCGCGCATCCGGGCCGTCATCAAGGCGAAGGCCGAGGCCGCCGGTATTTCTGAAAATGAAATGACCGAGCGGACGGTGGCCGTGACGAGTTTGAAGTGCTTCGTCACGCAGCAGGATATCGCCAACATGGCGCTGTATCTCGCGAGCCCCTTCGGCACCACGATTAGCGGCCAGACCATGTGCGTCGACGGGGACATGCAGAACACGATGTAACGAGTGTATGCGACCCGTGCGGCGCACTATCCTGCATATCGGCCCGCACAAGACGGGCACCACCTATCTGCAACGGGTTTTCCGAGCCATGCGACCGGCGCTGGAAGCCGTGGGTGTTGCCTTTCCAACTTGCTGGAGCTTGTCCGATGACCAGCCAGGCCACCAGAAGCTGTGCGACGCGCTGATCGCGGAATCGTTGGATGCCATTGGGGCCGATTTCAGTTCTATCGACACCGAAACGGTACTGATTTCGTCCGAGGACCTAAGCTACCTAGCCGAATCGCATCTGTTGCAACTCCGCACAATCCTCGGCGACGCGACGGTCGTGTTCTATTGCCGGCGCTGGTCGGAGATATTGCCCTCGGTTTGGCAGGAGCGGATCAAGCACGGCTTTATCGAAACGTTCCCGCAATTCGTGGCGGCGGTCGCGAAAGACCCGTTGAGCCTCGATTTTGTCGATTTCGGCCGCGTTCTGGACCGATTCGCGGCGGTATTTGGAAAAGACCGCATTCACATCGTTTCTTACAGTAATCTAATGGATGCCGGGGAGGATATCGCCGTTCATTTCCTCGATACACTCTTGCGGCAACCGACGCTGTGCCCACCGGAGAACATACGCAGCATACAGCCGAATCGATCGTTGCATCCGGCGGAGACCGAGGTCGTGCGCACCTTGAACGCCATGCACGCGGCTGCCGGCGGGGAGCGCGGGGCGGCGATCCGCAATTGGTTTCTGCGCGAAGGCCACGCGCACGGTGCCGCCAACCTGCTCGATGCGGTTGCCAGAACCTGCCAAACGCTACGGCTATCCGATAGCCAACCGATACTCGAAGACTTGCACGAGCGACTTTGGCTATCGTACGGCGACCGGGTCGTGGCGCCGCGCTACGAGGGGCGATTCTTCGCTCCGAGAACCCACGATATTCTTTATGCCCCGCCGTTGCCCGCTTTAACTTCTCTGTACGGGGCCTTCCTGGCCTCCACTGCATAGGAACCGCTGTCATGCGTGCTATTGTATTTAAGGCCGAGGGCCAGCCGCTCGCGATCGAGGACCGGCAAACTCCGATCGCCCAGCCCGGCGATATCGTGTTGAAAATCGCCTTTTGCGGTATCTGCGGTTCCGACCTGCACGCCACCGAACCGTCGCCAACGCCGTTGGAGCCCGGTACCGTCCTGGGTCATGAGTATGCGGGTGTGGTGACTCAATCGGCCTCCCCGTTGTTCCAGCCGGGGGATCGGGTCATCGGGCTGCCGCTGCGCGAATGCGACGATTGCCGCCCTTCGGGCACCGGCTGCCGCGACCGGCTGGGCATTCATTGTCCGCGCAACCGGATCATTGGCCTAACCGCGTCGCAGCCTGGTGCCTATGCCGAATACATGGCCATGCCGGCGCATCATGCCATCAAGGTGCCGGACGGACTGGATTTGAAACTGGCGGCACTGACCGAACCCCTTGCTGTCGGCCTCCATGCTGTCCGGAAGGCCGGATCGCTGCTTGGCGTTCGCGTGCTGATCCTAGGTGCCGGTCCGATCGGATTGGCGACGATCTTGTTCGCCCGCGCGGCGGGTGCGATGCAGGTGACGGTGGCGGAACCGAGTTCGGGGCGGCGGGCAGTGGCTGCGGGAATGGGCGCAACCGTCGTCGAGTCCGCCGGTTCGGTGCGCGTGGCACCGGACGTTATTTTCGAATGCGTGGGCGTGCCGGGCGTCTTGGCTCAATGCATGCGACTCGCACCCTTGCACGGACGAATTGTCGTCGTGGGGGTCTGCCGGGTGGAGGATCGCGTTTTGCCACGTGTCGCCATCCGCAAGGAATTGCTGGTGCAGTTCGTGCTTGGCTATACGCGGGAAGAATTCGCGATAGTGCTGGAAATGCTCGCGTCAGGGCAAATAGAGGCCGGGCCGATGATCACGGGGATCATCGGCCTGGATTCAGTGCCGGAAACGTTCGAGGCGCTACGCCGACCAAGCACCCACGCGAAGGTGCTGATCGAGCCGGGGCTTTAGCCCTGGCGGCACTTCATCCGGGGGTTCTTCTTATTGATCACGTAGACGCGCCCACGGCGGCGCACCACGCGGCAGTTCTTGTCGCGCACTTTGGCCGACTTCAGGCTGTTTCTCACTCGCATGATACACACTTCATCCAGGCAAACGGAGGCGGGTGGATAGGGGCTGCGCGGACAGGAGTCAAGCGAATTGCCGCGGCGCACCGATCCCGGCATTCTCCGTCCTATGACCCATCATCGCATCGGCATCGACCTCGGCGGCACCAAGATCGAGATCGCCGTCCTCAACCCCGACGGCGGCGAGACGCTGCGCCACCGGATTCCCACACCGCGCGGCTACCAGGACACGCTCAACGCCCTCGCCACCCTTGTACGCGAGGCCGAGGCGCAACTCGGCGTCCTCGCCACCGTTGGTATCGGCATTCCCGGGGTGATCTCGCCGGCGACCGGGCGGGTCAAGAACGCCAACTCGATCGCCCTGAACGGCCATACCTTGGACGCCGATCTCGCCGTTCTGCTCGGTCGGGAAATTCGGGTGGAAAACGACGCCAATTGCTTCGCCCTGTCGGAAGCGACCGATGGCGCCGGGGCAGGTTACGGCATGGTATTCGGTGTCATCCTGGGCACCGGCTGCGGCGGCGGCATCGTGTCCCAGGGGCGGGTGCATCGGGGACCCAACCGGGTCGCCGGGGAGTGGGGCCACATGCCGCTGCCCTGGCCTCGTTTGGACGAGGTGCCCGGCATCCCCTGCTGGTGCGGCCAGTGGGGCTGTCTGGAGACCTATGTCGCCGGCCCCTCCCTCGCACGCGATTGCGACGGGCCGGGCGCGCGGGACGCTTCCGGCATTCCAGCCCGAGCGGCGGCGGGGGAGGCAAAGGCGCAGCAGGCGTTGGATCGGCATGTCGATCGATTGGCGCGCGGGCTTACCCAGACGATTAACATTCTCGACCCTGACGCGATCGTGCTGGGCGGCGGGCTGTCGAACATGGACCACCTCTACACTGCGATTCCCGAGCGATTGATGCGCTATGTGTTTTCCGATGCGGTGACGACACGGATCGTGAAGAACAAGCACGGGGATTCGTCGGGCGTGCGTGGGGCGGCCTGGCTTTGGCCGGCCTGACGATATGGGTGCCCTCTGCCGCGACTGCCTGCTGACTGGCGCGGCAATCCCGGCCTCGGGTTGCCCGAACTGCGGTGGCCATCGCATCGTGCGCCACCCGGAATTGCTGTCCCTGACCATCGCTCATGTCGATTGCGACGCGTTCTATGCCAGCGTGGAGAAACGGGATCGGCCAGAGTTGGCGTCCCAACCGGTCATCGTCGGCGGCGGCACCCGCGGAGTGGTCTCCGCATCGTGCTATATCGCTCGGATATACGGCGTCCGCAGCGCCATGCCGATGTTCAAGGCATTGAAGGCCTGCCCGGATGCAGTGGTCATCAAGCCGGATTTCGCCAAATACACTGCGGCGTCCCGCCAGATTCGCGCTTTAATGGAGGAAATGACTCCGCTGGTACAGCCCCTGTCGATCGACGAAGCGGTGCTGGACCTCGGCGGGACCGAGGCACTGCACGGCGCCCCCGCTGCACCCGTTCTGGCCCGTTTCGCTTCGGAGGTGGAAAAACAGGTCGGCGTCACCATCTCGGTCGGCTTAGCGCCCAATCGACTGCTGGCCAAAATCGCTGCCGGTCGCGACAAGCCGCGCGGTTTTGCAGTCATTGGTGCCGCCGAGGCCGCCGATCTGCTCGCCCCCGAACCCGTGCGTCTGCTGCCCGGCATCGGGCCCGCACTGGCAAAAAAGCTTGAAACCATGGGCATGACCCGGCTCGGTCACCTCCAATCGCTTTCGGAACGGGAAGCGTTTCGGAAGCTGGGCGACGACGGCCCAGCCTTGGTTCGCCGCGCGCGGGGGGAGGATTCCCGTCGCGTCGATCCTGCCCGCGAAACCAAATCCGTGAGTGCCGAAACAACGTTCGATACCGATTTAGCCGACGTGCCGAATCTAGAGCGTCACCTCTGGCGCCTATCGGAAAAGCTGGCCAAACGGCTGAAGGAAAGCGGTCTGGCGGCCGGAGGCGTGGTACTGAAACTGAAAACTGCGGCGTTCGTGACCCGCACCCGGAACGCCCGCCTGCCATCGCCCACCGTGCTGCCCGATCGGCTGTTTGCGCTGGCAAAAATGTTGCTGATGCGGGAGGCCACCGGCACCGCCTTCCGCTTGATCGGCATCGGCGCCAACCCGTTGGTGCCGCGGTCGGAAGCGGATCGCGGGGATCTGGCGGATACGGAAACGCCCAAACTGGCGGCGGCGCAGGCGGCGATCGATGCGCTCAGGGATCGTTTCGGGGCGACGGCAATTGGGAAAGGGCGGTCGCTACGTTAGCACCGCTTCGGTTGTGCCACGAATTCGGTCATTTTCGCATCCATCACGAAATCGCCGAAATCCATCTGCATGTCGTCGGCAACGCCGTTTTCCCAATACCGCATGCCCACTTGATACGTCGGCGTCGTCGTCCCCGGCGCGCGATCGAAGAATGCCAGCCGGACCCGTGTGCTGGGCAGCGAGGTCAGAGCCGGAAATTTGGTCGCATACGGCGGCTTCCAGTCCACGATGGCGATCGAGCTATCCTCGGTCCCGGCTTCGTCGGTCCCATCGAACAAGGGTACCGCCATGAATTTTTTGCCCGATCGCGCGGCGGCTAGGATCGCTACGGTATGCGCTGTCGGGAAATAAGTGCCGGCCGGCAACATTTTGGTCTGATCGCGCGGGCGCAGATAATGCGCCTGCCCGCTGCCGCCGACCGCCGTTAGCGATGCTTCGCCGTCGGTTTGGCTGGTGATCTGATTGTCGGTCATCTGTGTCATGTGGAACCGAAACTTGAGGCCGTCTTTCGACTCCCAAGTCGCATAGTCCGACGCCATCTGCACATCCTGCCCGTCGGAGTTGGTTAGGGTCATGCGCAGCTTCTGCCGCACCGCCCATCCGTCGCAGGCGTCGATAACCTCGTAGCCCATGGTGCCGCGTGCCCCGACGATGTCAGTACCGCCTTGATCGGCCTTCGATGCCCGCGGATCGAATGTCAGCGCATACAGCGCTCGGTGCGGCATCAATTGCACGCCGAGCGGATCGGGCGCCTTGGTGGGGGCGCTCGCTGCCCAGCCCAAAGTCGGAGCGAGCAGCAGCATCGTTATGAGCGCGGCATACAAGCGCATCGTCGGACTCCATAAGGCGGTCGCGCATCGCTTCGCCTCGCGGAAAGATAGGCACGCCGATCGCGTCGCGCCAGCTTTCTAAGCAGATTAACCCCCGGTTGCACGCGGTTTGGGCGGCGGGATGTCGATTTTTAGCGACAATTCCTTCAACCGCGCGGCGGTGACCTCGGCTGGGGCGCCCATTAGTAGGTCTTCGCCGCCTTGGTTCAGTGGGAATAGGATCACTTCGCGGATGTTCGGCTCATCGGCGAGCAGCATGACGATGCGGTCGATGCCGGGGGCGGAACCGCCATGCGGCGGGGCACCGTAACGAAAGGCATTCAGCATGCCGCCGAAACGTGCTTCGACATCGGCGGCGGAGTAGCCTGCGATTTCGAATGCTTTGATCATAATGTCCGGGCGATGGTTCCGGATGGCGCCGGACGACAATTCGATCCCATTGCAGACGATATCGTACTGGTAGGCCTTGATGGTCAGCGGGTCCTGGGTGAGCAGCGCCTCCAACTCGCCCTGCGGCATGCTGAACGGGTTATGGCTGAAGTCGACCAGGCCGGTGTCTTCGTTAAGTTCGAACATTGGGAAATCGGTGACCCAGCAGAACCGGAAATCGCCCGCCGCGATGAGATTCAAGTCCTCGCCGAGTTTGGTGCGGACTTGGCCAGCAAATTTAGGGGCCGTGTCCTTGTTGCCGGCGGCGAAGAAAACGGCGTCGCCGGGTTTCAGGCCGGCGGCGACGCGAATGGCCTCGGCGCGGTCGGCTTCCAGATTGCGGGCGATCGGGCCTTTGGGTCCGTCGGTGTCGAACTGGATATAACCCAGCCCGCCCGCGCCCTCGGCTCGCGCCCATTCGTTTAACTTATCGAAGAAGCTGCGCGGGTTGGCGCCGGCGCCAGGGGCGGGAATGGCGCGCACGACGCCGCCCGAGGCCGCGATCTTCGCAAAGAGCCCAAAACTCGATCCGGCGAAATGCTCGGTGACGTCGGCGATACGGATGGGGTTGCGCAGGTCGGGCTTGTCCGACCCGAATTCCAGCATCGATCGGTCGTAGGGAATGCGCACGAAGGGCGGCTTGGACACGCCGCGCCCTTCGGCGAATTCTTCGAACACACCGGCGATCACCGGTTCGATCGTGTTGAAAACGTCTTCCTGGGTGACGTAGCTCATCTCGAAATCGAGCTGATAGAATTCCCCCGGCGAACGGTCGGCGCGGCTGGCTTCGTCGCGGAAGCATGGTGCGATCTGGAAGTAGCGATCGAAGCCGGCGACCATCAGCAGTTGCTTGAACTGTTGCGGCGCCTGCGGCAGGGCGTAGAATTTGCCGGGATGGTTGCGGGCGGGCACCAAGAAATCGCGCGCGCCTTCCGGGCTGGACGCCGTCAGGATCGGGGTCTGGTACTCCATGAATCCGGACTCGATCATCCGGCGCCGGATCGAGGTTATAACGTTCGATCGCAGCATCATGTTCCGATGCACCTTGTCGCGGCGCAGATCGATGAAGCGGTAGCGAAGACGGATGTCCTCGGGGAATTTCTCGTCGCCGGCCACCTGCATCGGCAACACCTCGGCGTGCGATTGCACGGTCAGATCGGCGACTTTCAGCTCGATCTCCCCAGTCGGCAGCTTGGGGTTCACAGTGCCGGTCTCGCGGGTGACGACGGTGCCGGTGACGGTGATCACGCTTTCCGCGCGCACGCTGTCGATCGCCGCGAACGCCGGGGAGCCGGCAGCGAACACGCATTGGGTGATGCCATAGTGATCGCGCAAGTCGATGAACAACAGGCCGCCATGGTCGCGTTTGGCATGCACCCAGCCGGACAGTCGGGCGGGCTGGCCGGCGTCGGCGGCGCGCAAAGCGGCACAGGTGTGGGTGCGATAGGCGTGCATCTTGAGCATATGTCCTGGCATTGGGCGTGGGCCGGGACACAAGCCCCGGCGGGTTGAGCAAGTCAAGTCGCATCCTATCGCGTTTGGCGCGTATCCGTTAGAACCGTCGTATGTCTCGTTCGCCTCGCCCCGGTCATCGTCCCCCCGCCCTTGTCACCACCAGCGAAGCCCTGGCCGCCTTGTGCCAGCGTCTGCGACTGGAAACTTTCGTCACTGTCGACACTGAGTTTATGCGAGAGCGCACGTACTGGCCCGAACTCTGCGTGGTGCAACTCGGCGGCGCGCACGAAACGGCGGTGATCGACGCGCTGGCCCCCGGTCTCGATTTGACCCCGATGCAGGCGCTGTTCGCCGACACCGATGTCACCAAAGTTTTCCACGCCGCACGGCAGGACATCGAGATTTTCGTCCTTAAGTTCGGCGATGTGCCCCGCCCCATGTTCGACACCCAGGTCGCCGCCATGGTCGCCGGTTTCGGCGATCAAGTCGGGTATGAGGCGCTGGTGTCCGGCCTGACGGGTGGCACTATCGACAAAACCCATCGGTTCAGCGACTGGGCCGCTCGCCCGCTGACCGATGCGCAAATTACCTACGCTGCGGCCGACGTCACCCATCTGCGCGATGTCTACGAGGGGCTGTGCGCCCGCCTTACCGCCGATAAGCGGTTGGATTGGGTGAAAGAGGAAATGGCCGTCTTGCACGAGCCGTCCACTTACCGCGTCGATCCCGAAACCGCGTTCGAACGCCTGCGCCCCCGATCCAACAACCGCCGCTTCCTCGGTCAGTTGCAGGCCTTGGCGGCGTGGCGCGAACGGGAAGCGCAACGCGTCAATATCCCTCGCCAACGGTTGGTGAAGGACGAAACTCTGCTGGAAATCGCCGCTACCGCCCCGACCAATGCCGAGGAACTGGGCCGCGCCCGCGGAATCAGCAAAGGCTTCGCCGAGGGTAAGACCGGTTTGGCCATGCTCGCCGCGATCGAGGCCGCCCGAGCGCTGCCGGATTCCGCGCTGCCGCTGCCTCCGGCGGCCCGCGATACGCCGAAACCGTCCGCTGCGCTGGTGTCCCTGCTCAAGGTGTTGCTGGCTGCCAAGTGCGAGCAGCACCATGTGGCCCCCAAGCTGGTTGCCAATTCAGACGACATCGACCGCCTCGCTGCCGAGGACAGCCCCGACGTCCCCGTCCTGCACGGCTGGCGCTTCGACGTTTACGGTTCCGACGCCCAGGCGTTGAAGCGCGGAGAGATCGCGCTGGGGGTCGATGGGCGGCGGATCAAACTGATTTCGGTGGGGCGGTAGGACCGGTCTGCATCGCGGACCGCTCTAGGCCACCGGATTCGATGGCTTGGTCGCAAGCACGGTGAATCATGCACCGATGCTGGCCACGTTCGCCGGATTGCCGTAGTCAGCGTTGGCGGGCACGCCGACGGCGGATCGCCCCGATCGCAGTGGTGCCCAAGCCGAATAGGCCGATGGTGGTCCCATTCACGGTGATTGCCAGCGTAACTGTGGCGGCGCCGAATCCGAAATTCGGATTGATGGGCGACTCGCTGAATGGCGTTGTGTATTGGAATGCGAGGTGAACCGACTGGCCGATCGGGCCGGCATTGACGGCGCCGAAATGGCCGTGAGTGTCCAGGTTCGAGGTGCCGCCTATGGTGAAAATCCCGTCGACCGACCCGGTGACTGTGCCTGCGCGAGCCGCAGGAGCACAAACCGCAGTGCCGGCGATGAAGCTCAGCCCGCCTGTAGGGCTGCACGTTCGCGGAGATATGTCTGGGTCTCGGGATCGACCCCACCCATTACGCGGCTGGGTCCTGGCATTAAACACCGAAGCAATAGGGCGTCGGACTATCGTCACACGGTCAGATACCGGCTCCGGATTTCGGCTTCCTCGGCGCGAAATTTCTCTGGGGACGCGCCGTAGACCATCCGACCCTTGACCATGATATGCAGCTCGTCCGCCACTGCTTCGGCCAATTTCATGTTCTGCTCGACCAACAGAATCGTCACGCCGCCCTCGCACAAAATCCGAATAACCCGCGCGAGTTCGCGGACCACCAGCGGCGCGAGGCCCTGGCTCGGTTCGTCCAACAACAGCACCTTGGGGTCGCTGACCAAGGCCCGAGCGATGGCCAACATTTGTTGCTCGCCGCCGGATAAATGGGCGCCTTTGTTGCGTGCCCGTTCGCGCAAGGACGGAAACAGTTCCAGCAATTTCGGGATGGGCCAGGATTTTGCCGGGGTGCGTTGCGCGACCTGAATGTTCTCGATCACCGACAGATCGGGGAAGATCAATCGCCCTTCCGGCACGTAGGCAACGCCGGCGCGGGCCACTTGGTGCGGCTGCCAGCCGGCTATATTCGTTCCGTCCAGCATCACACGGCCGCTGGTCGGCCGGACTAGACCCATGACGCTGCGTAGCGTGGTCGATTTGCCGACGCCGTTGCGACCCAGCAACGCGCAAATGCGGCCGGGCGGCACCGTGAGGTCGACGCCTTGCAGGACGTGGCTGGCGCCGTAATGCGTATTCAGGTCCTCGATGGTTAGCATCAGGTGTAGCCCCCGAGGTAGGCATCTTGCACTGCGGGGTCGGCCTTCACGTCTTCCGGCTCGCCGTCGGCGATGACCGTGCCGCGATGCAGGACCGTCATTTTGGTGGCGAGGCGAAAAACAACTTCCATGTCGTGCTCGACCAACAACACCGTTAGGCCGCCGCCAGCGAATAGATTGCCCAGGACTTCGACAGCTTGGGCGGTTTCTTCCACCGACAAGCCTTGCGTGGGTTCGTCCATCAGCAACAACCGCGGCTGCTGTGCCAGGGCCATCGCAACCTCCAGCAAGCGCTGATCGCCGTGCGACAGTAGGCCGGCGGGGCGTTCGGCGACATGCGTCAGGCCGAGGCGTTCCAGCGCCGCATCGCCCCGGCGGGATGCCTCGGCGAATACCGCACGGCCGCCCAGCGGCAGCCACCGTTTTTTATCGCGGGCCTGTGCTGCCAAACGGGTATTTTCGCGCGCGGACATTTCCGGGAATAGCGCGGTAAGCTGGAAGGTGCGAGACATGCCGAGCTGGCAACGACCGAACGCAGGCATGGCGGTGACGCGATGGCCGTCGAATAGGATCTCGCCGAGCGTCGGTTTTACCACGCCGGTAATCAGGTGAAACAGACTCGTCTTACCCGCGCCGTTCGGCCCGATCACTGCGCGGACTTCGCCCGGTTCGACCGACATGGTGACGTCGTTGACCGCGACGATGCCGCCGTAGCGCTTGGTCAGGCCTTGGAGTTGCAGCAATGCCATCAGTGCGACTCCGCCGGACGCCGGCGGCGCGCGAGGCCGAAGATGCCCTCGGGCGCGAACAGCACGAAACCGATGAAGATGATGCCGAAGAACAGCGCCCAGGAGTCGGTGTAGATGGATAGTTGTTGCTGTACCAACAAGAAAAACGCGGCGCCCAGGATCGGCCCGACCAGGGTGCCGGTGCCGCCGACGATCGTCATGATCAGCGCTTGCCCCGACAGTAACCAGAACAGCAACTCGGTGTTTGCGAACCCGGCGAAGGGGGCATAAAGCGCGCCGGCCATACCGCCGAGCATGTAGGATGCGGCAACCACGGCGATTTTATACAGTCGGGTATTATAGCCGAGCGAAAGGGTCTTGGCCTCGTTTTCGCGGATGCCGCGCAGTACGGCACCGAATGGGGATCGAACCAACGCACGTGCGAAAAGGAAGCCGCCGAACAGGCAGGCCATGGTCAGGTAGTAAAAGCCCAGCTTGCCGGCGAAAAAAGTGGTACCGAATGGGCCGGGACGGCGCGGGATGCCGGCGAGCCCGTCGGAGGCGCCAGTGACATCCGTCCATTTGAACGCCACCGCGTAGAGCAATTGGCCGAAAGCCAGGGTCAGCATCGAAAACGAAACCCCCGTCGCCTGTGTGCAAACCCAGGCCACGCCGATCGACACGAATCCGCTGAACACGCCGGACAGCAGCACGGCGAACGGTAGCGGGATCTCGGTGTGGAGTAGGATGTTGCCGCAGGTGTAGGCACCCAATCCGTATGCTGCGGCATGGCCGAAGGAGATTAAGCGGGCATAGCCGACCATGAGATCCAGGCTCATGGCGAACAGGCCCATGATGAGTGCTTCGGTCAGCAGCGTCATGGCATAGGGCGGCAAGCCGAGCGGCATCAGCGCCAACAGGCCGGCCATGGCAATCGTTGTGCGCATGGGGTTACGCTTCCTTGCCCAGAAGCCCGCCGGGCCGGACGACGAGGATGGTCAACATGATCAGATACATGAAAGCCATCGCGAAATCGGGGAAATAATAACTGCCGAACACTTGCACGAAAGCCACCAGTAACGCCCCGATCATGGAACCGGCGAAGCTGCCCATACCGCCGATAATGACGATTACGAAGGTATCGATCACCGCGTTGGGCGCCATCCCGAGCGATGCGGTGACCATCGGTGCGGCGAAGACTCCGCCGATACCGGCCAAGCCGCAACCGATGCCGAACACCGCCGAGCGCACAAGCCGTACATCCGTCCCCAGCGCATGCACCATTTCTGCGTTCTGCGATGTTGCTCGAATCAGCAAACCGAGTCGGGTGCGCTCCAGAAATTGCCAGATCGCCAAGCCGACGACGATGCCGGACCCGATCAAAAACAGGCGGTAGATCGGAAATGGCTCATCGAGGATGAAAACGATGTCGGATAGCGAGGCCGGCATTTGCACCTGGAGTGCTTCGACGCCCCAGAGCAGTCGAATGGCCTCCCCCATGATCAGCGTGAGGCCGAAGGTGACCATTAGAAACGCGTGGCCGTCGCGGCCGTATAGGCGGCGCAGGATACCCAACTCGAACGCCGCGCCGAAGCCGCCCACCAGGAGGGGGGCGGCGACCAGCGCGAGCCAGAAGTTGCCGGTCCAACGCACGGCCGACCAGCCGACATAGGCACCCAACATGAAGAAGGCGCCGTGGGCGAAGTTGACGATCCGCATGATGCCGAAAATCAGCGTCAAACCGCAGCCGAGAAAGAACAACAACGCCGCTTGCGACAGTGCGTTGAGGCACTGGGTGACTAAAAAAGGGAGGAAGTCCATGCGTCAGCTATCGTAGGTCATCTTGCCGCAGGCCGGGGTGACCTGATCCGCCGGGAAGGTCGCGATCAATTCGGGGAACGGCTTGGCCACGCCGTCTTTCTTGACGACCTTCACCATGAAGCCTTGTTGCTCGCCCTGATGGTCGCAGGCCCGAATCTTGACATGGCCCTTGATGCTGTCGATCTCGATATTCTCCAGCGCCGGACGCAGCTTATCCGCGTCGATGCTGCCGGCTTTCGTGATACCGGCGGCCAGGATCAGGCCGGCCTGCCACTGCTCGCCCTCGAACGTATCGGGGAAGGTATTATATTCCTTCTTCCACATTTCCACGAACTCCGCGTTCGCGGCGCCGGGGAAGGTGTAGCTGTAGCGAGACGAGCCGATCAGGCCGACCGAGGCCTCCCCGGTGGCAGCAATGCTGTTGAGATCGACGATTTCGGTCAAGAGCTGCACCTTGTCCGGCAGGCGGTATTGTCTGGCCTGCGAGAGGAACGCGGCATTATCGTCGCCTTGTAGAACCAGGAAGCAGGCATCGGCGCCGGATTGCCGGATCTTGGTGATGTAGGTGGAGAAATCTTTCGTCCCGATCGGCGAATAAACGTCGCCGATGAAATTCTTGCCGGCCTTTTGCACCTCGTCCTTGAAGACGCCGATGCTATTGCGACCCCAAGCGTAATCCATGCCGATGGCATAGAAACCTTTGTATTGCGCCTGCCGTAAATACAGCGATACGGCCCTGGTCCCCATCGGGCCGGACGTATTCGCGCGGAAGAAATTCGGCACCAAGGACGAACCGGTCAAGCGCCCGTCGCCGTTGTCGGACGACATGAACACCGCGTTCCATTCTGCCAATTTCGGCACCACCGCGAGGGCTTCCGACGACAGCGTCATGCCGAACAGCAGGCGGCACCCATCGCGCTCCACCACGTCTTGCGCTTTACGCACGCAGGCAGCCGGATCGCCGCCGGTATCTTGGATCACGAGTTCGATTGGGCGCCCGAGCAGCCCGCCTTTGGCATTGGTGTGTTTGGCCCAGAACTCGGCGCCACGGCGCATCTGCGCACCGATTTCGCCGGCAGGCCCGGTCAGGGCTACGGGCATGCCGATCTTGATCGGCGTTTCGCCCAACGCATGGCGCAGGACAACGGGCGAAGCGAGGGCGCTGACAAGCAGCGCACGGCGATGCAGGCCGGGCATGGTAGTTCTCTCCCTAAAACACTGGGCCGCTCGGTTGGTTCCGAGCGGCCTATTATGGGTAGCTTACGCGACTTCGGTGGTTTTGAAATCGGCCGGGACGATAATTTCCAACATTTCGCAGTCCGCCGAGTAATCCAGCACGGTGTGTTTAATGCCGGGCGGTTGCAGCCAGCAGGTGCCGGCGGACATCATTTGCGGGCCATGGCCCTCGAACTCATTCTTGATCCAGCCTTTCAGGACGTAAATCAATTGGAGTTCGGTTTCGTGGATGTGACGCTGCCGTACCTCGTCGGTGCAAGGCGGCACCAGCCGGATGACGTGCGCGCGACACAGCCCGCCGGTCGCGAGGGCGATCCCGAGGTCGCGATACTGCGCATAGGGTCGCAGACCGTCGGTTTTGAAATCGGCTTGGGTCAGATGGCTGACTGTAAAGGTCTGCGCACCGCCTGTGGATTGCAGGCGTGCGTTGGGGGCCGCGACGCGGCGACGGGCGGCAGTTTTCGCGGCAGCGGCTTTTTTGCCGGGCGGGCGTCCGACGGGACGTTTCGCGGCGACTTTCGCGACAGCGGCTTTTTTGCCGGGCGGGCGTCCGACGGGACGTTTCGCGGCAGCTTTTGCGACAGCGACTTTTTTGCGGGGCGGACGCCCGACGGGACGCTTAGCGGGTGCGGCGGCTTTCTTCGCGACGGGGCGTTTCGCGGCGGCTTTTGCGACAGCGGCTTTTTTGCTGGGTGGCCGCCCGACGGGGCGCTTAGCCGGGGCGGCGGCTTTCTTACTGGGCGGACGTCCGACCGGACGTTTCGCTGTCGCTTTGACGGCGGTGGCCTTTTTCGCAGCCGATTTCTTTGGCGCGGCAGTGTTCTCGGCCGCAGCTTTCTTGGATGTCGGCTTCTTAGCGGAGGTCTTCTTCTTCGGAGCGGCTTTAGCCATGACGTTTCCCTGTATTCCTAGATGGACTCGGTGAGTCGCAGTATCGTGGTATTCTTCTGGGAAATTCAAGGGGAGGATATCAGACTGATCGCGGAAGGGCTGCCGACTTCGATTCGGTTTCCTGTTTGTATCAAGCGGCCTGTATCGGAATCGATATGGAATACCGTTATATCGTCGCTGTCTTGATTTGCAACGAATATTTGATTGCCCGCGATGTTCAGTGTGAAAAATCGCGGTCGTCTGCCGCCGGTCGGGCAGCTTTCCACGAAATCGAGCTGTCCGGTTCGTTGATCGATATCGTAAAGAACGATCGCATCTCGACCGCGATTCGACACATAGAGAAACCGCCCGCAATGCGAAACCGCGATCTCGGCCGTGGTGTTCCGGCCCGCGTGGCCGTCGGGAATCGTTGTCGTAACTTGCACCTCGGTGGCATGGCCGGTGTCGATGTTCCAATGAAACACGCTAACGGTCGAATCCAGTTCGTTGTTCACATAGAGAATCGGCAAGGTTTGGTGAAAAACCGTATGTCGGGGCGCGGCACCGGTTTTCGACGCGATCGAGCCCTGGGCGGTAGGGGCGATGCGTCCGTTATCGAAGCTGAAAAAGAAGGTGCGATCGAAACCTTTGTCCGGGATCACGATAAAACGGCCGCTGGGATCGAAAATCGAGGCATGCGGATGCGATTGGCTCTGATGCACGGGGTCGGGGCCCGGCGTGCCCTCCAACGTGAAAGATTGGCTGACCGGCAATACTTTTCCGTCTTCCCCGATCGGCATGACCGCGACGCTACCAGTGCCGTAATTCGCCACCACCAAATGCCGTTCGGTCGCGTCCAGCGCGGTATCGACGGGATTGGTCCCGCCGCAATTCTGTTGGTTCAACAGCGTCAGATGGCCTGTGGTCCTGTCGACCGAGAAGGCGCTGATCAGATTCCGCCCGCCATGCACCGACCAAAGTCGCGTGCCCGCTCGGTTGAGCGTAAATAACGACGGGTTTTCCAGTCCGCCGATATTTTGCAAATGCGTCCATACACCGCTTTCGCCGTCGATACGGTAGACGTTGATGCCATTGCCGCGACCGTCCCGGTCCGGGGTGGTGTAGCCACCGACATAAGCAAACGTCGCTGTCATATCCCGACCCCTTTTCCATTGATGTATAGTGCATAGACCGACGTGCTGGCGCACATGAACAGCCGGTCTTTCTTCCTGCCACCGAAACAGATATTCGCGCAACCCTCGGGCAAATGGACCTTGCCGATAAGATCGCCGTTCGGCGCATAGCACCGAACCCCGTCCTCCGCCGGATTGCCCCATCCCATGCTGCACCACACGTTGCCATCGGTGTCGCACCGCAGCCCGTCGGTCATGCCCGGCCGGAAGTCGTCGGCGAATACGCGACCGTTATGCAATGTCGCGCCATCGACATCGAAGACCCGAATATGCGCCGGCCCGCCATGAGAAATACCGCTGTCCACGACGTAGAGTTTGCTCTCGTCGGGCGAAAACCCGATGCCATTGGGTCGCACGAAATCGTCCGCCACCACGGTCGCCGATCCGCTCGCCGGGTCCAGCCGGTAAACACTTTTCGGTAACTCTGCGTCGGCTGCATGTCCCTCGTACGGTCCGTCGATGCCGTAGCCGGGATCGGTGAACCAGACCGCGCCATCGCGCGCCACGACCACGTCGTTGGGGGCATTCAATGGTTTGCCCTGAAACCGGTCCATCAACACCGTAATGGAACCGTCCAGTTCGGTGCGAGTGACGCGGCGGGAGTCGTGCTCGCAGGAAACGAGCCGGCCCTGGCGGTCGCGGGTGTTGCCGTTCGTGTAGTTGGATGGCGCACGAAACACCGATAAATGCCCGTCGGATTCCTGCCAACGCAGCATGCGGTTGTTGGGAATATCGCTGAAAATCAAGCAGCCATGGTCGCCGAACCACACCGGACCCTCGGCCCAGCGGAAGCCGGTCGCGATGCGTTCGATCGCCGCGTTGCCCTGTTTGTAAATGAAGCGTTTGTCGAGCGGTTCGATTCGTGGGTCGGGGTAACGCGTATCCGGCAAATTGCCGAGGGGCAACGACATAGGGGCCTCTTGGGACGTTTTCCGGCAGAGTAATCCCGGATCGGCCACGCCGCCATCCTTGGCGGCGTGCCGTTGCAGAGGCGCGTCGCTAGCCCCGGCTCCCTTCGAAGAACTCCTTCACCTTGGCGAAGAACCCTTCGTGTTCCGGGCTGCCCTTGGCGCTTTTCTGCCCCTCGGATTCGAATTGTTCCAGCAATTCCCGCTGCTTGGATGTCAGGGATTGCGGTGTTTCCACCGTCACCTCGATCACCATATCCCCGCGGGCAGGGTTCCGGAGGACCGAGAAGCCCTTGCCGCGCAGGCGGAATTGTTGACCGGTCTGGGTGCCCGGCGGGATTTTGACCTTGGCCTTGGTGCCGTCGATCACCGGCACTTCGACGTCGCTGCCGAGCGCGGCTTGGGTCATACGGATGGGGACGCGCATGAGGATGTGGGCGCCCTCGCGTTGGAAGAACTGATGCTGGCGCACGGCGACATGAACATACAGATCGCCGGGGCGGATGCCCTGGCCCCCGGCCTCCCCTTCGCCGGTCAGGCGGATGCGGGTGCCATCGTCGACACCGGCCGGGATCGACACCTGGAGGCTGCGTTCCCGCTGCACTGTGCCAGCGCCACGGCAAATGCGGCAGGGATTGCGGATGGTTTTGCCCTGACCGTTGCATGTCGGACAGGTGCGTTCGATCGTGAAGAAGCCCTGTTGCGCTCGGACCTTGCCGGCACCACGGCAGGTCCCGCACGTCGCGGCTTCCTTGTTGGCATCGGCCGAGCCGCTGCCGGTGCAGGCCTCGCACGATACACGGGTGGGAACGTGGAGGGTGGATTTCGTGCCGGAGAACGCTTCTTCCAGGCTGATTTCGACGGCTTGCTGGATGTCGTTGCCTTGGCGCGGGCGACCGCCACGATTGCCGCCCATTTGGCCGAACATCTGCTCGAATATATCGCCCAGCCCGCCGCCGCCGCCGAAGTCGAAGCCGCCGGGTTGTGCGCCGCCGCCTTGCTCGAACGCGGCATGGCCGAAGCGGTCGTAAGCAGCGCGCTTTTGATCGTCTTTCAGAACGTCGTACGCTTCGCTAAGTTCCTTGAATTTTGCCTCGGCTTCTTTATTCCCCGGATTGCGATCCGGATGGTATTGCATGGCGAGTTTGCGGTACGACTTCTTCATGTCGTCCGCCGAGGCGTCCTTGGCCACGCCGAGCGTGGTATAAAAATCTTGTTTGGCCATGTCGGACCGGTCCCCAAACACAATGCTATAAATGCGTCGCGCCCGGCTTCATCGAAGCACGGGCGCGAGCGGTCAGCCTAACCGAACCGAAAAACTCAGCCCGCTTTCTTCTTCTTGTCGTCGACCTCTTCGAATTCGGCGTCGACGACTTTCTCGTTCGGATTGGCAGCACCCGGTTGAGCACCGGCTTGCGCCGTTTCCTGCTCGGCCTTGTACATCGCCTCGCCGATTTTCATCGCGGCTTGGGACAGGCGTTCGGTTGCCTGCTTCAAGGCTTCGGCATCGGTCCCTTCCAAAGCGGACTTAGCAGCGGCCATGGCAGCCTCCGCTTCGCCCTTATCCTGCGCGCCCAGTTTATCGCCGTGCTCGGACAGGTTTTTCTCGACCTGATGCACCATGCTTTCGGCGTGGTTGCGGGCTTCCACCATCTCGCGCCGTTGCTTGTCGGCTTCGGCGTTCGCCTCGGCTTCTTTGACCATGCGCTGGATGTCGGCTTCCGACAGACCGCCGGACGCCTGGATACGGATCTGCTGTTCCTTCCCGGTGGCCTTGTCCTTCGCCTGGACGGACACGATGCCGTTGGCGTCGATGTCGAAGGTGACTTCGATCTGCGGCACGCCGCGGGGGGAGGGCGGTAGGCCGGTCAGGTCGAAATTGCCCAGCAGCTTGTTGTCGGCCGCCATTTCCCGTTCGCCCTGGAAGACCTTGATGGTCACGGCGGACTGGTTGTCGTCGGCGGTGGAGAACACCTGCGACTTCTTGGTCGGGATGGTGGTGTTGCGTTCGATCAAGCGGGTGAACACGCCGCCCAGGGTCTCGATGCCCAAAGACAGCGGGGTCACGTCCAGCAGCAGCACGTCTTTGACGTCGCCCTTGAGCACGCCGCCCTGCACCGCAGCGCCGATGGCGACGACTTCGTCGGGGTTGACGTTGCGCGCCGGCTCACGCCCGAAGAACGATTTCACGGTCTCGATGACCTTGGGCATGCGGGTCATGCCGCCGACCAGGATCACTTCGGTGATTTCGCCCGCCGTCACGCCGGCATCCTTCAACGCCGCGCGGCACGGCCCGAGGGTCCGGGAAATCAGATCGTCCACCAGGGCTTCCAGCTTCGCACGGGTGATCTTCATCACCAGATGCTTCGGGCCGGAGGCGTCGGCGGTGATGAACGGCAGGTTGACTTCGGTCTCCCTGGACGAAGAAAGCTCGATTTTCGCTTTTTCCGCCGCTTCTTTCAGGCGTTGCAGCGCGAGCTTGTCCGAACGCAGGTCGATGCCCTGGTCCTTTTTGAACTCGTCGGCCAAATAATCGATGATGCGCAGATCGAAATCTTCGCCGCCGAGGAAGGTGTCGCCGTTGGTGGACTTCACCTCGAACACGCCATCGCCGATTTCGAGGACGGAAATGTCGAAGGTGCCGCCGCCGAGATCGTAGACCACGATCGTGCCGGCGCCCTTCTTGTCCATGCCGTATGCCAGGGCGGCAGCGGTGGGTTCGTTGATGATGCGCAGCACGTCCAGGCCGGCGATGCGGCCGGCGTCTTTCGTCGCCTGACGCTGCGAGTCATTGAAATATGCGGGCACCGTGATCACGGCCTGGGTAACGGGCTCGCCGAGGTAGGATTCGGCCGTTTCCTTCATCTTGCCCAGCACGAAAGCGCTGATCTGGCTGGGGGAGTATTTCTCGCCCCGGCACTGCACCCATGCATCGCCGTTCTCGCCTTTGACGATCTCGTAAGGAACCATGCCCTTGTCCTTGGAAACCAAGGGATCGTCGTAGCGGCGGCCCATCAGGCGCTTGATCGCGTAAAGCGTATTCGTCGGATTGGTCACCGCTTGGCGCTTGGCAGACTGGCCGACCAAGCGCTCCCCATTGTCGGAGAAGGCGATCATGCTAGGCGTGGTACGCGCGCCCTCGGCGTTCTCGACAACCCGAACTTCGCTGCCTTCCATAATGGCGATGCAGGAGTTGGTGGTGCCAAGATCGATACCGATAACTTTACTCATGGAAAACTCCTTTTAGCGGGTGCGGGCGGCCCGAAGCACCGCGCGCACCCCTGTGGGTGAATAATCGGGATGTATGAAAGCAAGGGGCCGAGGGCAAGGGTTCCGGGTTGCTTTTTTGTCATTTAAGCGGGGTTATTAGCGATCTCTCCGGGCGGTGCTTTGGCGACGACGACCATTGCGGGTTTCAGCAGCCGCCCGTTTAGGGTCCAGCATGCGGTCCAGGCCTGCAACACGGTGCCGGCCTTGCAGTCGGCGGTTTCCTGTTCCTGCATCGCCTGATGCTTGTTGGGATCGAAGGGCTGGCCAACCGGGTCTTCCCTCTTGATCCCGTTGCGCTCCAGAATGCCGATGAAGCTGCGCTCCACGCCTTCTAGGCCTTCCCGGACCTTGACGACGATGGCGGGCTGGTCGTCCGAGTGCGGCGGTAGGCTGTCGATGCCGCGCTTGAGATTCTCGGCCGCCTCGACGACGTCGGTCGCGAACTTCTGCACCGCGTATTGCCGAGCATCGTCGGCGTCGCGGCGGGCGCGGCTGCGGACGTTGGCGCTTTCTGCCTCCGAACGCATCCACTTATCCTTGAACTCGTCGCGCTCGGCTTCCAGTTCGGCGATGCGGGCAACAGCGGCCTGCATCAACTGTTCCGGGGTGGAAGGGGTTTCTGGGGTGGCGGCATCCGGGCCAGTCTCGGTCGCCGGATGCTCGGGATTGGTTTCGTGCTCGGTGCTCATAGGCCGTCAGTTAGGGCGGCGAGGGGCCTGGGACAAGACCCTGCGGGCAGCATTGTGTGCCGTTACGGCGGTCGCCCGAACCGAGAGGGTCCATGCAGTCGCGCGGCTCGGGTTCGGCGACGTGCCCGATCTTCGAGGACACGGCGTCAATCGTGCCAGTCGGTAAAATTCCGGAATAAAATCGGCGGACATAAATTGCGATCCACGTTTGGCAGTACGTCGTACAAATAATGCCGCCCAGCCAACGCCGCCCGGAGCGTGTCGTAATCGCGCTGCGGCAATCCCTCCATTGGCGTGTTCAGTCGCAGCGGAATGTTCGAACCGTCCGATAGCGTCAGGATCGTGCCGCCTCACCGGCCGCGGATACTTTTCCCGCACTGCGCACGCACGATTTCGACATTGTCCCAAGTCAACGCACGCGGTTCGGTATACGCATTGGGCCGCACGAGAATACCGCTGCTTGAGACGCAATAATACGATTGCAGATAATTCGTCCACGCGGCGCTGCACAGCAACAGGCAGTAACACAACGCCGTCACGCACAGATAATCGTTCTTCGCGATCGCTCGTACCGTCGAAAATGGTTGTGTCAGCTTGCGCTTTGCAATCCGATCGTTGGCTCGAAAGAGCAATATCACAGACGAAAATACGATCCCGCCGACACCGATTTGTAGGTTTACGGTCGAACCCAACGCGCCGGCTTTGAAGGTCGAGGGGCCGCAAAATGCGCCTTCCAACGCGATCGCCGCCGCTAAATAAGCCATTATCGTTAGTGGCACCATCGCCGCGAACACGATCACCCGACTATGCGCCTTGAGGCTGAATTCCATATTATCGGATGCTTTCTCCGGCATCTTCAGTCCCCGCCTGTCAGGCTCAAATCACTTTGCGCGTCCGTAAATCCTTAATTTCCACCGCGTTATAACCCAAATCGGCCAGTACCGTGTCGTTATCGGCCCCCAATTCCGGCGCGATGCCGATCTTCGCCGGCGTTTCCGAGAAATGCCACGGCGAGCCATGCACTTTCAGTGTTTTGCCATGTTTGGGATATTCCACCTCGGTCACGTAACCGTTGGCTAGAACGTCGGGGTCGTTCGACGCCTCCAGCAATGTGTTAATCGGGGCCGCCACGATGTCGGCCCCGCGCAATCGCGCAACCCAGTCGTCGCGCAGGCCAGTCGCGAACAGCCCGTCCAGAATACGCAACAGGGCGGAGCGTCGATCGTCCGCGCCGATAATGACGCCGAGGTCGGCATAGCCCGCAGCCTCCAGCGCGGGGAAAAATCCGAGCGCGGTTATGGCGGAGCGCCAGACCCGGTTACCGTTGAGCTGGAAAACCAGCGGCTTGCCGTCGCGATCGTTGAAGCTGGCGCTCATACCGGGACGGTCGGCGGTCCCGGTGATGCGGGCCTGACCGGTGACCGGATTCTTATCGCGCCACATCGCGGTTGTAAGCGTCCAACCCATCAGTCGAATTTGCCCGCCAAGCAGCGAGCAATCGACCTTTTGGCCGATGCCGGTGGTGCGTGCATGGGTTAGAGCCGCCAAAGCGCCGCCGAAGGCGAGGATGGCGCAGGTTTCGTCGGCGACCGATACGATGCCCGTGCGCAGCGGCTGACCGGGGCTGGAGTAGGCCTCGGCGATCCCGCCCAGCGCTTGGGCCATTGAGTCGGTACCGGGCAGATCGGCGTGCGGGCCGTTGGGGCCGTAGCCGGAAATCGACATGTAAACGAGTTTCGGATTTATTTTGCGCAGTGCCTCGTAGCCGAAACCGTTTTTCTCGGCCGCGCCGGGGCGGAAATTCTGGCCGAAAATATCCGCGCTCGCGACTAGCTTGTGCAGGATTGCCTGCCCCTCCTGCGTCTTTAGGTTCAGCGTAACGCTTTTAACGCCGCGATTGTTGGTTTCGAAATAGGTGCTCGGCATTCCCGGTAAAACGCTATTCTCGCGGGAGGTATCGCCGCCATTCGGAACCTCGATCTTGATCACCTCGGCGCCGAGGTCGGCCATCAACATATAGGGCACGGTGCCGGCCTGCGCGGTCGAGCAAGCAACGACTTTCACGCCGGCCAAAGGACCATGGGACATGACGAACTCCTGTTTTAGCGACGCGACGGGCTGAGCAATCGAGCAACGAACACGACCGTGGCCGCGACACAAGCGGGCACGACGGCGAGCCATTGTCCGGCGGCGGCCAAGGTGGCAGCGGCGGCCCAGCTTACCGACGCAAGCGCTTCCGCATAGGTGGTGAAGCGCGACGCGGTCTGGCGGCGGCGCAGGCGGCCGCGATGGGCTTGCAAGCGATACCGGTATTGGATGTCGGTGGCCGATACGGCTGCCAGCAAGATGCCGACCGAGGCTGCCGAACCGGCCAGGGGAGATAATAGGCACAGGCCCAGCAGCAAAGGACAGAAGACCATCAGGGTGCCGCCGACCGTGGCCTCGAACTTAGCGCGCACGACTAGGGATGCCGGCACCGGGGCCGTGGCGATCAGGTCCGGTGCGTCCTCCCCCGAGATCGCCAGCCAAGCGAGGCCGCCGGCAAACTGGCCCGCAGCGGTAATCAACACGGGCACGAGCAGGGTGGCGGCATTCAGGCCGGTGCGAAAGCTCAGCCACAGCAGGTAGGCGGCTGGCAATAGATACAGGATTTGCACCAGAGTTTGCGAAATCGACCAGGGATCGCGGCGGAGTAACGCCCATTCTTTCCGTCGCAACGCCTGAGCGGGCGATAGCGCGCGACCGAGCCGCGCGCCGCCGCGCTGCGAAGGACTGTGCGCGACGCCGCCGGTCAGCAGGACATAGTGCCCGAAGCGCGGCGCAAAGACCGCGATTGCCGCGCCGAGGCTGGCGATGGCGAGCGCTACCAATACCGTCAGCGGCACGGGTTCCCCCATTGCTGCGCGCGCCAAACCCCAGATCGGGCTGGTCGAGTCCGGAGCGAAGTCGTCGATCCCTGCGGATCGCAGAAACGCCAACCGGTCCGGTACGCCGAACGATTGGATGGCAGCTACTTGCAAGCCAACCGCGAAGCCGGCGCCGATGAAAGCCGAGGCGATTTGCGCGATCGTCCGGGTCCGTTTCGGTCCCACGACACGAAACAACGCAGCTACCAGCACGATCGCGACTGTCACCGAGAGCATCGCCAAAGCAACGACCGCTGCGTAGAACGAGAGAAAGCGCGAACCTCCCCGCCATGCCAGGATATCGATAAACGGCGCAGTCAAAGCCAGTGCCATCAGCGCCACCGTCGCTGCCATCGCCCCGATGCGCACCGCAAATAATCGCCATGCCGCAACCGGAGACGACAGGATCAGTTCCAGGTCGCCGCGCGTATAGAATGCCCGTGTCACCGATTCCATTGCCTGCGACAGCATCAACGAGAACGACATTGCCAGCATTCCGGTGACGACGGTCAGCGCCTGCCTGGTTGGGTTCGTCGCGAGATCCGGTTCCGGATGCACCACCAGCAGCGCGACCGAGTGCAGGATCGCGGCGGCGATCGGCAGTACCAGGATGGCAACGGTGCCTCGGCCGGAGAGCAAGCGCATATCGCGCCATGCCAGTCGGGCTTCGTGCATCGCGAACCAAACGAGGCCGGCCGGCCTCATGACGATGGCGGAGCGATCAAGCTCAAGAACACGTCCTCCAAACTCGCGTCGCCTGCATTCGCATGGCGGCGCAGTTCCGCCATCGTGCCCTCGGCGATTAGGCGGCCTCGGTCGATCACGCCGATCCGATCCGCCATGCGTTCGGCGACATCCAAGATATGTGTCGTCATGATCGCCGCCCCGCCTTGCGCCAGACGCTCCCGCAGTACGGATTTCGCAACCCGAGCGGACCCGGCGTCGAGGCCGGTGAGCGGCTCGTCGAGGATTATCAGCCGGGGATCGTGCACCAGCGCGCCTTCCAAAGCGACCTTCTGGCGCATGCCCTTGGACAGGCTCTCGCAGCGATCGCGCGCGTGCGGGGTCAGGCCCAGCAGATCGAGCAGCGCTGCGCCCGCGTCGCGCGCTTTGGTCGGGGGTACGCCCCAAAGCCCTGCGACGAAATCCAGATATTCGAGTGGGGAGAGTTTGTCGTAGATCGTCGGCTCGTCCGACAGCCACGCGGTCTGCCGCTTGGCGGCGATGGGATCGGCCAGCGCGTCGGTGCCGAAGATGGAAATGCCGCCGCTATCGGGGGGCAACAATCCGGCGATCATGCGCAATGTCGTGGTTTTGCCGGCCCCGTTCGCGCCGAGCAGGATGTAGAACTCCCCCGGGCGAACGCGCAGGTTCAAGCCGTCCACCGCCGGGCGACCGAAGGACTTGGAAAGCGCCGTGGTTTCGAGTGCGAATACGATCGCCGCTGCCCTAACGCGACTTGACCGGCCGGTTGCCGAAACTGGCCTGCGGCACGCCCCGGTTCAGGGACAAATGCGTGTGGACGCCCAACCAAATCCCGTCGCGCTTATGGAACACCATGGTCGCACGCCCTGGCCGATCGAAACGGGAGCCGTCCTCATGGAAGCCGGTGCTGTTCCACGGCGCGATCACCGTCGCCATGGACCCATCGTCGGACGTCAGTACATGCGTCGCCGCGAGATCGAAACGGAAATCGTCCGTCTTCGGCCACACATTGTCCCACTGCGTGTCGACCCACGCCTCCAGGCTCGGCAGTACATCCCGGTGCGTGCCGAAGGCCAGAATGTTGGGGTGGAACAGCGGTTTGGCGGGCGCATAGTCCACGGTGCGGACATACGACGAAAACGTCTCCAGCCAGCGGTGGAAGAAGGCCGTCGTTTCGGCGTCGGCTGCCGGCAATCCGTTCATTCCGCTGCTCCCAATGCTGCGTGGCGGCGGGTGCGCCGCTCGCTTATCAAACCCATCAGCGAGGTCGCGATCATGAATCCGACCGACGAGTAAAACACCCAGCGCGGCATGTTGCGGTCCATGATCCAGCCGCCGATCAGCGGACCGATCGTGCCACCGATGTTGAAGCCGGTGGTGACAATGCCGAAGACCCGCCCGAACGCGCCGGGGGGCGACGCGGCCCGCACAAGCATGTCGCGCGACGGGGAGATCATGCCCGACAGGAACCCCGCCCCGGTCATGGCCAAGGTCAGCAACACCGGGCCGAGGTCGATAGTCCCCACCGCCAAAATCAGCACCGCCGACCCACCGAAGCATGCCGCCGCCACGTCGCCGTGCCGCTTGGTGGCATCCGCGACAAAGCCACCTGCCAACACCCCGATCGCCGATGCGAACAAGAACCCCGACAGCGCTAGATTGGCGGCGGATAGGCTCACGCCATACAGCGTCGTCA
This sequence comes from Rhodospirillales bacterium, assembly GCA_037139955.1. GTDB lineage: Bacteria > Pseudomonadota > Alphaproteobacteria > Acetobacterales > Acetobacteraceae > Rhodopila. Next base: position 3,623 of record JBAXFK010000007.1, on the reverse strand, counting down.
GCGCGACGGCCGAGTAGTTGGTCAATGCGCCGCTGCTGAGACTCAACAGTGTGAAGAACCCGACCAAACCGAGCACAGCCGGTGTCAGCAATCGCCGCATCGGAATGTCCGCCGATCCGGCCGGCGTGCTGGCCGTCACCGCTCGGTCCAACCACGGCGCCGCCAGTAAGGGCAGCGCCACCACGATCGCCAACACGCCGGCCGCCACGATCGCCCAACCCATGCCCCAGATCGATGCCATCGCCAGCATCGCAATCGGTGCGAAGGCGCTGCCGAGGAAACCGGCGAAGGTGTGGACCGAGAACGATCGGCCGAGCCGCGAGGGCTCGATGACCGATCCGAGAATGGCATAGTCGGCGGGGTGATAGACCCCGTTGGCGATTCCTAGCAGCACCGAGGCGCCAAGCAGCCAGGCGTAATTCGGAAATAGGCCGATGGACACGTAGGCGAATCCGCCCAGCAGCAACCCGGCGATCAGCACCGGCCGCGCCCCGAACCGGTCGGTCGCCCAGCCCATCGGCGTTTGAACGATGCCGCTGACGATGTTGAACAGGGTCAGTGCGAAGCCGAGTTCCACATAGCCGACGCCCAACGCTTCCTTGAGCATGGGAAACAACGGCACGAGCACCAGATAGTGGAAATGGCTCACCAAATGGGCGGCCGAAATCAGCCACAGCGCTTGGCGCTCGGCCGAGCGAGGGGACGACGGCATTATGCGAACGCCTTACGGATGCGCGCCCAGTCTTCGATAGCGTGTTCCTGTCCGGGCACGATGGGCATGACGAACTGGTTCCAGCCGGAATCCCGCAAAGCCTCGATCCGCTGCTTCAGCTCCTGTTCGGTTGCCGTGAATGTCGTGCGGCGGATCAACTCGGCATCGACGAATTTCTGTTCCTCGGGCTTCACGAAAACGAAGTGGCCGCGATGGTTCATCAGATAGCGGGCATCGGCGGGTTCGAAGTTCCGCGCCATTTCGCTGTAACCGTCGATGCTGCGCTGTGTGGATGGCGGCACGGGCGACGTGTTCTTCCACCCCTCCATGTCCATATCGGCGGCGCGATGCAGCAGCACGGCGGCGCGCGGCCCGGCTTGCGCCATGGCCCTCGGTGAGTCCGCGGGTTCGCCCGGTTCCAGCACGCAGCCGCAGACCCAAGCGGTGGTATACAGATCGGCGATGGAGCGTCCGGCGTCGGTCCAATCCTTGCGCATCCCCTCCAGCGCGCCGATGGCGCCATCGACGTCTTGGATGAACGTCTTCCAGGCGGCGCCGAGCTTGGCGACCAACTGCTGCGATTTCGGCCCGTAGGCGGAAACGTGCAGCTTCACCGGGTCTTGAATATTGATGAGCCCGGCATCGGGGTTGAGAAAGCGGATCTTTTTCCGTTTGCCCTCGATGGTTGTTTCCAGCGTTTCGCCAGCCAACAATCCGTAGACGACGCGGATGTATTCTTCCATGTCTGCCAGCTTCATCGACCCCAAGCCCATGGCGCGGCGGGCGGAGAAGCCGGTGCCGACCCCGAAATCGAGACGACCGGGCGCCATCGCGTTCAAGGTGGCGAAGGCATTGGCGGTGACGGCGGCGATGCGATTGGATGGCACCAGCACGCCCGTGCCCAGGCGGATTTTCGAGGTTCTCATCGCTGCCGCGCCCATGGCGACGAAGCAGTCGGCGGTGATCATCTGGGTGTCGTAGAACCAAGCGTGGGTGAACCCCAGTTCCTCGGCCCGTTGCGCGAGCTTCCAGGAATCGTGCGAGGTTGCGATGCCGATGCCGAAATCCATATGGGACGCTCCTCCAGGGGGCGGATTGTTATGCGGAGCGTATCGCGGGATGGCGTTTCGGGGAAGCAGGCGCGCGTTTTAGGTCAGGCAACCGCCGACGGACCGGATATGCCCAGTAAAATAGTCTCCAGCCGCGCCGACTGAATACGAGCGTTTAAGGCCGACAACGTAAAACGATACCCAGACAAACCGAGCCGGTTGCGCGCGGTTGGGTCGGCGATCGCGCGCATAGCGGCGGCGAGTGCGGGCGCATCTCCGGGGGGCACCAGCAGCCCGGTCTCGTTGTGACGAACGGCCTCGGCGATGCCGCCTTCGTTGGATCCGATCGCCGGGCAGCCTTGTGCCATCGCCTCGGGCACCACGCTCGGCAGGCCCTCGGCATCGCCGTTGGCGGCGACGACGGATGGAACCAGCAACGACCATGCGCCGGCCATGCGCTGTTTCACCGCCTCGGGCGATTGCCAGCCGGTCAGTTCGATACCGGACACGTCGCGGGCGAGGGCTTCTAGCAGCGGCCGTAATGGGCCGTCGCCGACGAACACGATCGGGGTGGCGTCCCCGCCGGCCCGCAGTGTCCGCACGGCGTCGGCGATGACGGCGATGCCTTTTTTCTCGACGAAGCGTCCGACAAATAGATGGAAGGATGGGGCCAGCAAGGCTGTCGGGGGGGTGTCGGGCACCTCCACCCCGATCGGCAGCACCAGCAGTTTGTGCGCTGGTACGCCGCGCCTTTCGGCGACCTCGGCCACGGCGGCGGATACGCAGACGAAATGGCTTGTGGCCGCGACGGTCGCGTGCCAACGCTGGGCCAGGACCGTCCCGGACCAGTTTTTGTCCTTACCGACATCCCCACCGTGCAGCGTCACCACTAGCCGAGCGTTCATGGCGCGCACCAGCGGTAAGGCCAAGGCGCCGCCGCGGGCGAATTGGGCGTGGATTATGGGCGCGAGGCCCTCGACCGGAATCGGCGGCGCGATGCCGCAATGGCGGAAGAGTAGCCGGCGCGCGAACCCCAGCGGGCCGTCGCCGCCGATGTGCAGCAAGCGCGATCCGATTTCTCGCGCTTGGGGCAGCAGCACCCGCCCGGCCCAAATCGGCTCCAGTTGGGAAAAGCCGATATATTGCCGGCGCAGGAATGACAATTCGGACGGCGCGCCGATCCGGTCGCGGTAGACCAAGAACGGTGTACGGCGTGGCGGGATCGCGTCGAGCGCGCTAGACGGGGTGTCGAGCATCGACGTCACGAGGACTCCACCGACTTGAGCCAGCTTGAGCGCATTCTGATTATCAAACTAAGCGCTTTGGGCAACGTCGTCCTCTCCCTAGGGCCGTTCGCGGCGATCCGCGCCCATCATCCTGGGGCGGAGATCGCGGTGCTGACCACCCCACCCTACGCGGACTGGCTATCGCGCGCACCCTGGTTCGATCGCACGATTTCCGGGGGGCGCCCGGCGTGGTGGGATATCGCGGGGACTCTGCATCTGCGGCAAATGCTGCGCGCGGGCGGCTTTACCAGGGTCTACGACTTGCAAACCTCTGGCCGTTCGAGCCGCTATTTTCGTTTTTTCCCCCGCGACGCCAAGCCGGAATGGTGCGGAATCGCGCCCGGCGCGTCGCATCGGCATCGCATGGCACCGGGCACTCGGATGCACGATATCGACCGGCAATACGCCCAACTTGCGGTGGCCGGGATTACCGAACGGGCGCCGGTGGATTTGAGTTGGTCGGCGGCCGATCTGTCCCGCTTCCAGCTCCCGCCGCGCATTGCTTTGCTGGTTCCCGGAAGTTCGGCGCACCGCCCCGGCAAGCGCTGGCCGGCGACCCGATACGGGGAATTGGCG
>JBAXFK010000006.1:0-39717 GCA_037139955.1 Rhodospirillales bacterium | reverse complement strand
AAAAGGGGACATTCTAATTGGGCACGGAGGGGACATTCCTATTGAGCGCTAACATGCGTTGCGCCGCGAGTTCGCGCAGGCCGCGATCTGCGATACAATCGTCGCCGTCAGTGAGGCCGAGGCGACAGTCCTACGCGACCTCGGTTGCCCCGATGTGCGAACGATCGGTCATATGCGTCGCCAGACCCCAACCGAACGCCCCTTCGAGCGACGCAGCGGGTTGCTCTTTGCCGGCGCCATCCATCGGATGGACAGCCCGAATTACGACGGCCTCTGCTGGTTCGTGGAAGAGGTCCTGCCGCTGGTGGAAAAATCCCTGGGCTGGGAGACGCGGCTGACAATCGCCGGCTACACTGCGGCTGGGGTCGATCTCGATCGGTTTCGCGGTCACCCCCGCGTCACCCTGCGCGGAGCCGTTCCCGATCTCGGGCCGCTCTATACGTCGCATCGTATCTTCGTTGCGCCCACACGGTTCGCCGCCGGGGTACCCTATAAAGTGCATGAGGCCGCTTCGTTCGGCCTGCCCGTCGTCGCCACCGATTTGCTGCGGCGGCAACTCGACTGGACCGCCGGCCACGAACTACTTGCGGCCGACGCAACCGATCCCGCTCGATTTGCCGCCGAGATCGTGAGGGTCTACCGAGATGAGGCGTTGTGGACCCGTCTGCGCGATGCCGCCTTGGCGCGATTGGCACGGGACAACGATGCTCAAAACTACGCCGCATCGGTCGCTTCGGTGCTTGGTGTCGCGAAAATATCGTAAAATGAGACGTTAAATCTATTTTTGAAACTTGAAATCGGACGGCTATACCCGTATAAGATGTGTCTACAAGGTGCTCCCCTCACCTTGACGGCCGCTACGGCGGCGACGTCGGCCGGCTTCGTGGCTCCTCCCCAGCGAAGCCGGCAGCGACTTTTCAATCCGTTCCTAGAACCTCGATCGCATCGCCGATCGCGAAACGGCCTCCTTCCAGTACTTCCGCATACACGCCTAGGTCCTTGTGCCCGTACAGGCCGGTCAATTCGGCTACCGGATCGGCATCGCGTTCGGCTGTTTCTGGGTTGACCTCGGTCGCGGGGCAACGGGGAATGTTGCGGACGATCTTCAGCACTGCCCCACCCATTTGGATGGTCTGGCCGATCCACTCACGCTCCCCCCAAGCCGGTACGCCGCTGAACCAGACGTTCGCTCGGAAGCGACGGCGGTGGCGCCGGGCGCCGACCTTGGCCTCGAAATCGTGCAAGCTGGCCATGTTGATCAGGCTAACGAATTTGGCCCTGACATCGCAAAAAGAATGGCCGGGCGCGTATTCGAAATGCGGCGCGCCGCGCGCTTCCTCCCCCAGATAGGCCGCCAAAAATGCGCTGAGTTGCGCTCGTCCGTCCGGTCGCAGCGCGTTCGCCGCGATTTCCGCCCCGTCGGGGGAGCGAACGGTCAGCGTGCCCGATCCCGGCTCGAAAACCGCCGCCAGCTTGGCGATGCGGGCATTGCGGGCCAAACACATGAAGTTGGATTTCGGCAACCAGGTCGGGTTCGCCGCGTCGAAGCCGGAATCGCCCTGCGCTAGTGCGAAGGCGCGATCCCATGGGATGGTGCCGCCCGGTTCGACGGTCGCTTCTTCGAGCGCCTCCGCCGTCAGGCCTTTGACCGGGAAGCGATAAAGATATTCGATACGCATGGAACGGTCCCCCTTGAGCGGCAGCTTGCCGCATCCTACCTGTTGAAGGGAAGGGCCGCGTGTAGGTTGCCTCATGAAGGGACCTTGGCGGACCTGTCGCCTGAGAATAGGGACAATTGGTTATGGACATCGAAAAATTCACCGAGCGCGCCCGCGGTTTTTTGCAAGCGGCGCAAACCATCGCCATCCGCGAGTTCCATCAGCGGATCGGCCCCGATCATCTGTTGAAAGCGTTGCTGGACGACGACGAAGGCGCGGCGGCCGGCCTCATCAAGGCAGCCGGCGGCGATCCGAAGGCTGCCTTGGCCGGCATCGAGGCCGAGGTGGCCCGCAATCCGAAAGTCAGCGGCGGCGGCGCGGGTCAGCCGCAGATCACCCCCGAGCTGGTGCGGGTGCTCGATTCCGCGCAGCAGGTTGCATCCCGAGCGGGCGACGAGTTTGTGGCGCAGGATCGGGTATTGTTGGCGTTGGCGGCGTCGGATACTGCGGCTGGGAAGGTGTTGAAGGCTGCTGGCGTGACGGCGATCTCGCTGGAAAAAGCCATCGCAGATATCCGCAAAGGCCGCAAAGTCGATAGCGCCAACGCCGAAGCCGGCTTCGAGGCGCTGAAGAAATATGCCCGCGACGTCACAGCGGTTGCGCGGGAAGGTAAGCTCGACCCGGTTATCGGTCGCGACGAGGAAATTCGCCGGACCATCCAAGTGTTGGCGCGCCGGACGAAGAACAATCCGGTGCTGATCGGTGAGCCGGGCGTCGGTAAAACCGCGATCGTGGAAGGCTTGGCGCTGCGCATCGTCAATGGTGACGTACCAGAAGCCATCAAGGGCAAGAAGCTGCTCTCGCTCGACCTCGGCGCCATGGTGGCGGGTGCGAAATATCGCGGTGAGTTCGAGGAGCGGTTGAAGGCGGTCTTGAAAGAAATCGAGGCTGCCCAGGGCGAGGTCATCTTGTTCATCGACGAGATGCACACTTTGGTCGGCGCTGGCAAAGCGGATGGCGCGATGGATGCGTCCAACCTGATCAAGCCGGAACTCGCGCGCGGCACGCTGCATTGCATCGGTGCAACCACCCTGAACGAATACCGCAAGCACGTCGAAAAAGACGCCGCCCTCGCTCGGCGCTTCCAGCCGGTATTCGTGGGCGAGCCCTCGGTCGCCGACACGATTTCGATCCTGCGCGGCATCAAGGAGAAATACGAGACCCATCACGGCGTGCGCATTACCGACGGCGCGTTGGTCGCGGCGGCAACTTTGTCGAACCGCTATATTACCGATCGGTTCCTGCCGGATAAAGCGATCGACTTGATGGATGAAGCCTCGTCCCGCTTGCGCATGCAGATCGACTCCAAGCCGGAAGCGTTGGACGAACTCGACCGTCGGGTGATCCAGTTGAAAATCGAGCGGGAGGCCCTTCGAAAAGAAACCGACCCGGCATCGAAAGATCGGCTCGGCAAGTTGGAAAAGGAACTTTCCGACATCGAGGAAAAAGCCAACGCCATGACTGCTGCCTGGAAGGCAGAGAAAGGCGAGGTGGTTGAGGCACAAAAACTGAAAGAGCGCTTGGAAGCCGCGCGCGCCGAGGCCGAGGTGGCGCAACGCAACGGCGATCTGACCCGAGCGTCCGAGTTGCGCTATGGCGTGATTCCGGCGATCGAGGGGCTGCTGAGCAAGGAAGGCGACGGTAAGCTGGTGAATGAGGCGGTGGACGAACAAGCCATCGCTGGCGTCGTATCCCGCTGGACCGGCGTGCCGGTGGACAAAATGCTCGAAGGCGAGCGCTCCAAGCTGATGAAGATGGAAGACAAGCTGCGGGAGCGTGTGATCGGCCAGGATCAAGCGTTGGTTGCCGTTGCGCATGCGGTTCGGCGTGCCCGCGCCGGATTGCAGGACCCGAACCGTCCCATTGGATCGTTCTTGTTCCTTGGACCGACCGGTGTCGGTAAGACCGAATTGGCGAAGTCGTTGGCATCGTTTCTCTTCGATGACGACCGAGCGATGGTGCGTATCGACATGAGCGAGTTTATGGAAAAGCACGCGGTATCCCGCTTGATCGGCGCGCCCCCCGGTTATGTTGGATACGATGAGGGCGGGGTGCTGACCGAAGCCGTGCGCCGCCGGCCTTACCAAGTGATCCTGTTCGACGAGGTCGAAAAGGCGCACGAGGATGTGTTCAACGTGCTGTTGCAAGTGTTGGACGACGGGCGCCTGACGGACGGGCAGGGACGGACGGTGGATTTCAAGAACACCATCATTATCCTGACCTCCAACCTCGGTTCGGACGTCCTGGCGGCACAGCCCGAGGGCGAGAAGGTCGAGATGGTGCAGGGTCAGGTGATGAACGCGGTGCGGGCGCATTTCCGGCCGGAGTTCCTGAATCGCCTCGACGAGATCGTGCTGTTCCGCCGCCTGCAACGTGCCGATATGGCCTCGATCGTGAATATCCAGTTGCAGCACCTGCGGGCGCTGTTAACCGATCGTAAGATCGAAATCGATCTGGATCGTTCTGCCTTGGAATGGCTGGCAAATGAGGGTTACGACAGCACCTACGGTGCGCGCCCGCTGAAACGGGTGATCCAGCGGTCGTTGCAGAACCCGCTCGCCGGGGCGATCCTGGAGGGATCGGTGAAAGAGGGCGACGTCGTGCATGTATCCGGTGGGCACGACGGGCTGATCATCAACGGGGAATTGGCAGCGGCGGCTTGATGGGCGGGGCGCAGCGTTTCTACGCGATGCGCCCTGGCGGGCTGTTCATCGCTTTTGATGGGGCGAAATCGATGTGTCGGATCACGTCGTTCCCTCCCTTGGAATATTGTGTTGCGTATAACCCTTCGATCAAAGGACGAAATGTTTCTGTCAGATTGTCTCTGACGATCTTGCGATGTTGGCCTTGGGGGATTGAGTTGGGTTGAAAAAGATCGTCAATTTTTTTTCGAGGGATTTCCGCAACGACCCGAATACCGCCATCATAGGCTATCACACAGACGAAATCATCATCATCGTTTTGTTCTTTTCTTGACAGTATTTCGAAGCTAGCGAGTGCCATTTTAACCCCGTTGGAACGATAGGGCGGGGATATGGGGACCTGCATCTGTCCATTCAAGTTCGAATCGAATAAAAAATGCGAATGCGCGACCGTCAACACCGCACCCGAGCGATCTTTTTGGTTTGAAGAACAAACTCGCGCGTCCGCCTATCCATTTTCGGGGTTTTTTAACTCCCCGCCACATCGTGCAACTCGGGCACAAACAGCGTTTTCCAGCTTTCCGGCAGGATTTTTATCTGCCCAGTGCGGTGCATGAACTCCGCCACCTTCATCGTGCCGCGCGGGGTAATGTTGAACAACGTCGTGGGATCGGAGATAATCGTTTCGACTTCCGCTCTGGCTGCATTATCGCCGGAAACCGCCATGTAGGCGTCCACCGCGCCCGGCCGGTCGGTCGCAATAATCTCCATCGCCTCCCGCGTGGCGGCCACGAAGGCGGAAATCAGTTTCGGGTTCGCATCGCGGAATTTCTTGGTGGAGAATGTCACCCCGATCGTGCCCGGCCCGCCGTAGACATCGGTGGACGTCAGGATCGGATGCACGCCGGGTACCGCCAGTTCGCGCTGCAAATAAGGCGCGGCGGTGAAGTGGCAGTTTATTTCGGTGTTAGACAGTAGCGCGGCCATGGCGTCGGGGTGGCCTCGATTGATCGTCAGTGCATCGAACTTCTGGTAGTTCGCGTCGCCGAACGCCCGCGCCGCCGCCATCCGTAACATCAGCGCTTGGCTGGATACGCCGACGCCGGGTAGCGCGATGCGGTCGTTGGGGCCAAGGTCTTCGACTTTTTGGACGGCTGGATTCCGGGTCACCAGCACCAGCGGCATGTTGTTGAATGGCGCGATGGCCATGACGTCGGCGGAGCCTCGGGTTTTGGCCCACATCAGCAGGAAGGCCGGCACGCCGGTGGCGCCGATTTCCACTGCACCGGAGATCACGGCGTCGTTGACGTTATTTCCGGCGGCGAGGCGCACGAATTCAGCCTTCACCCCAGTCAGTCCGGCCGCGGCGGCGTGTTTTTCAAGCAACTGCCGGTGCTGCATGACGTTGGTCACAAGGTACGTCATTCCCGGCTGCACGGCGATGCGTACCGTGCTTGTTTCGGCGCGGGCGGGCAAAGCAGCGGCCATTGCCAGGGAAGCAACTAGGGTGCGGCGGGTCAGCGTCATCGGTGGGTCCTCGATCGGTGCCGTTTTGTTGCCCCCTACTCGCATCTCGGCGCGAAGGCTATTGTCCTTTCAAACCGAGGATTGCTGCCCATGCCCGACATTGCCCCCTTGCTCGATCGTATCCGCGCCATCGTGGGGGATCGCGGGCTTCTGACCGACCCGTCCGACACCGCCGCCTACGCCCAGGATTGGCGCAAGCTCTACACCGGCCGCACCAAGGCGGTGATCCGCCCGGCAAACACGCAGGAATTGGCGGAGGTGGTGAAGCTGTGCGCGGCGGCTGGGGTCCCCATCGTCCCGCAGGGCGGCAACACGTCGATGGTCGGCGGCGCCGTTCCCAATGCGGACAACTCCGAACTGGTCCTCAGCACCGCTCGCTTGAACCGCATCCGCGATCTGGACCCGGTCGACATGACCCTGACCATCGAGGCCGGGGTGACCCTCAAGGCGGCGCAGACTGCCGCCACCGAGAAAGGTTGCCTGTTGCCGCTGTCCATCAGTTCCGAGGGCACGGCCCAAATCGGCGGGGTGCTGGCGGTCAATGCCGGCGGCAACAACACCGTCCGCTACGGCAATGCCCGCGATTTGGTGTTGGGGCTGGAGGTCGTGCTGCCTGACGGCACCATCTGGAACGGGTTAAGGCGGCTGCGCAAGGACAATACCGGCTACTGCCTCCGCCAGCTTTTTGTCGGCTCCGAGGGCACGCTGGGCATCATCACGGCTGCCGTGTTGAAGCTGGCCCCTGCGCCCAAGGACGTCGCTGTCGCTTTCTGCGGTCTGGCATCTGCGGCAAAGGCGTTGGAATTGTTTGCCCGCGTGCAGGCCTACGATGCGGCGTCGATTAGCGCGTTCGAACTGATGTCCGGCCTCGGCACCGATTTCGTGCTGAAGCATATCCCGAACGCGGTGCTGCCCCTAGCCGAGAAAGCGCCGTTCTACGCGCTAGTCGAACTCGCCACTCCCCGCCCCAACGCCGGTATGCGGGGGGCGATCGAGGAAATCCTTGAAAAGGCGTTAGAAGACGGCATCGTCCTGGACGCTGCTATCGCCGAGTCCGACGCCCAGCGCGCCGCGATTTGGCGTCTGCGGGAGGAACACTCTGAGGCCCAGAAGCGGGAGGGCGCCAGCGTCAAGAACGATGTCTCCGTTCCTGTGTCCAAGGTCCCCGCATTCATCGAGAAAGCCACTGCCGCCTGCGAGAAACTGATTCCCGGCGTGCGCTGCGTGCCCTTCGGGCATATGGGCGATGGCAATATTCACTTCAATCTCGAACAGCCGGTCGGTGCCGACCCCTCGTGGTTCTTGGAGCAGGACCACCCGATCATGGAGGTCGTGAACGAAGTCGTGCGCGAGTACGACGGCAGCTTTTCGGCCGAGCACGGGATTGGGAAACTGAAGCCTTACATGATGCCGGACTGGCGCGGCGGCGCGGAACTTGCGATAATGCACCGAATCAAGGCGGCTTTAGACCCTGCGGGGATACTGAATCCCGGTAAGATGCTGCCGTAACCGATGGAGTGGGACGATGATCAAGATCGAACAGCCGGCGATGGCGGTCCATTCGGACGACGTTCCGGGGGCACTCTATCTCATGGACTATACCGTGATGATCCCAGCTTCTCTGACACCCAAACAAGTCGTGGATAAGATTATCACGCCCGGCATCGTACCGATCGCGAAATTGCGGTTTCTCATTTTGAATTGTCACGGGCATTACGGTCGGGCACCGGGTGCGTCGGTCGCTACGGGCGGTTTCGGCCTTTCGATGGGCACGGGTATCGGTCGCGGCGATTTAGGCTATTTCCGTGCGTTGCGCGGGATCGTCGATAATATCTGGATCACCGCCTGCGGCCCTGCGCGGCAAACCAATGCCGGTGCGAAGGGGGAGCGTTTGGGCGGCGACGGCCTGATGTTTTGTTCCGAACTGGCGCAAATGACGCAAGCCTACGTGGTCGCCGCGACGACCCATCAGGATGGTGCCGCCGGTGCTTTCATGCCCAAGGGCTATATCGACAATTATGAGGGCGTGGTCCTGCAATTCGGCCCGAACGGCAATGTCGTCTGGCAGCACGATTACGGGCGCTCTTGGATCGACGCCCTGACACATGGGATCAATTGACCCTCTGCTCGGTATTTCGTCACGGGTTGCATCGGGGCATCGCGTGCCGCAAAACCGCGCCATGCGCTCCGGTAAACTCGTCACATGGATCGACCGCTATCTCTTTCGTCAGTTGTTTCTGGCGCTGGCGGCGGTAACCGGCGGCTTGACCGCGCTGATCTGGTTGACCCAATCGCTGCGGTTCGTGGAACTCGTGGTCAATCGCGGTCTGTCGATGACAGTCTTTGTCCGTCTGACCTCGCTGCTGATCCCCAGCTTCGTCGCCGTGATCCTGCCGATCACGACCTATGTCGTGATCCAGTTCATCTATCAGCGGTTGGCAGGCGATCGGGAACTCACGGTCATGCGGTCCGCCGGTATCTCTCCCATAGGCATGGCGCGCCCGGCGCTAGCGCTCGCGTTTTTGGCGATGGCGGCCGGCTATGTCCTCAATCTCTGGGTAGTACCTTCGACATTGTCGGCATTCCGGCAATATCAGTGGGATATCCGCACGCGGATGGCGGCATTTCTGTTGCAGGACGGGGTGTTCACGCCGATTTCGGGAAACCTCACCGTCTATGTGCGCTCCCGCGACACCGACGGTACCCTGCGCGGTATCCTGGTCGAGGACGACCGGGATAGATCGGCACGAGCGACCATTCTGGCGGAAACCGGTCGCTTGAAGGACGGGACGAACGGCCCGCGCGCTTTGCTCTTCAATGGCAGCCGGCAAGAAATCGACCATACGACCAGTCGGCTGAACATGCTGACGTTCGATCAGAACGAACTCGACCTCGGTGAAAAGACCACCGACATCGGAGAGCGGCCGCCCGACATGTCCGAAGTGTCCGTTTGGGACCTGCTGAACCCGCGCGCCGCACACGATCAGGATCGGGCGAAATGGGTGGCCGAGGGGCACAAGCGCTTGTCCAGCCCGCTATCGACCTTGTCCTTCGCACTGATCGCCTTAGTTGCGGTGCTATCGGGCGCGTTCCGTCGACACGGCGGTGTTGTTCGCCCGCTGGTCGCCGTCGGCACGGTGGTCGGGTTGCTGGCCTTCGGTTTGGCGGTCAACAACGTCGCCGCCCGCAATAACGGGCTGGTCCCGCTGATGTGGGCGCAAGCGGTGCTGCCTGGGTTGGTATGCCTGTGGATGCTGTTGGTGCCCGACTGGATCGCGCAGCGTTTCCGCCCGCCCCAGATCGCGGACTGAGCGGATGAATTTCGCGTTCACCCTTTCCTTCTATATCGCCCGCCAGTTCGCCACCACGGCTTTGGCAATGCTACTGGCTTTGTCCGGCTTGGTGGCGATGTTCGATTTTATCGAACTGCTGCGCCGCTCCGGCAGTCGGCCCGAAGCGTCCTTCGCTCTGGTCGGTCAGATCGCCGCGCTGCGCTTGCCCTATGTCGCGATGGAGATTTTGCCATTCGCCATTTTACTTGGCGGTATCCTCTGCTTCTGGCGCCTCACCCGGTCGTCCGAACTGATCGTCGCTCGGGCAGCGGGTATTTCGGCGTGGGAGTTTTTGACGGCGCCGACGGTCTGCGCCCTGCTCTTCGGCGTCGTAGCCACCGCTGCGATAAGTCCGGTTTCCTCCGTCATGCTCGCGCGGGCCGAGGTGCTGGACAACGCCTTTCTCCGCTCCGGCGGCGGCCCGCTGGCGCTGAACGGCGGGGAGTTGTGGTTGCGTCAGGCCGATCGCGCCCTGACCCCGCTGGGCGTGGCGATTATCCACGCACACGGGGTTGAATTGCGGGGCGACCGGCTGTCGGCACGGGATGTGAGCGTTTTCCGGCTCGACGAGGCGGATCGCCTATTGGCGCGGATCGAGGCCGCCCGAGCGACCTTGGTGCCGGGGAATTGGGATTTGGAGAATGCGCGGTCGATTCGGCCCGACCAATTGCCGGAGCCGCCGCATTCGATGGTGTTACCCACCGATCTGACCGTGGGGCGGGTGCAGGACAGCTTCGCCTCGCCGGATACATTGTCGGTTTGGACGTTGCCGGACTTCATTGGCTTGCTCGATCGCTCTGGGTTTTCGTCCATCCGTCATAGGCTGCATTTCCAAGCTTTGCTGGCCCTGCCGTTGCTGGCGGCGACGATGGCGCTGGTGTCGGCCGGCTTTTCCATGCGGCCGGCCCGTCGAGGCGGGGTGGCGCGGACGATCGGCGGCGGCGTGGCGACTGGGTTCGCGCTGTTCCTGGTTTCGAAGATCGCCGCCGAGTTCGGTCAATCCGGCGCTTTGCCGGTCGTTCTCGCGGCCTGGGCACCGGCGCTTTCGGGGCTTATGCTGGCGGTCGCCCTGCTGCTGCATACGGAAGACGGTTGACCATGCAACGCCGATCATACGCCCGGCGTCCCGTCGCCCACCGCACGATACCGCTGTGTGTCGCCGCGATGAGCTTGCTTGCCTTGGCGACCGCGCCGGCGGCGCGGGCACAGCTGCGCCTGCCTTCGGCGTCCAGCGGTACCCCTGCTGGCTCGAGCAACGCGCCGGTCACGTTTACCGCCGACCAAGTCGAGTACGACAAGACGCATTCGCTTGTCATTGCGCGCGGTGCTGTGGAAGCGTGGCAAAACGAACATATCCTCCGCGCCGATGAGGTCGTGTTCGATCGCGAAAAGGACAAGGCCACCGCCACCGGCAATGTGGTGCTGTTGGAACCCGACGGTCAGACGCTGTTCGCGCGTTCCGCGACGCTTACCAACCAAATGCACGACGGCGAGCTGCACGATATGGGTGCACTGATGGCCGACAATGGGCGGATGGCGGCTAACGGCGCGCGTCGTACCGGTGGCTTGCTCAACGAATTGTCTCGCGTGGTTTATTCGTCCTGCAACCTTTGCATAGACGATCCCACCAAAGCGCCTCTCTGGCAGATACGCGCGCGCAGCGGTGTGCAGGACCTCGAGCATCGGTTGATCGAGTACAATGACGCGGTCTTGGATATTTACGGGCGACCGGTCGCGTATTTTCCGTTCCTGGCGGCACCCGATCCGTCGGTTCAGCGGCGCAGCGGCGTGTTGATCCCCTGGTTGGGCAATTCGTCCAATGTCGGAGCATTTTTCGCGCAACCCTACTACTGGGCGATCGACGGGCAGTCCGATGCCACCTTCGTGCCGATGCTGACAACGAAGACCGGGCCGCAAATCGATGTGCAGTACCGTCGCGCGTTCAATAGCGGAACTCTGTTAACGAACGTCTCGGCGGGGTATGTCGCCAATCAAATGCAGGGGACGATCGTCGCACGCGGTCAGTTCGTTTACGACGACACATGGCGTTGGGGCTTCGATATCAACCGCACTTCCTCGCTCTTGTATCTCCGGGATTTCCACACCGGGCTCGACCTGAACGGCTCGCTCAATCTGTTGCCGAGCACTTTATATGCCGAGGGGTTCGGCCAGGGCGCTTATACGCGGTTCGACATCATTTCGTACCAGAGCCTGTCGACGACCATTGCCGACAGCAGCCTGCCGCTGGCGGTGCCGCGCTATTTGTATAGTTATTTCGGACAGGCAGACAGGTTTGGCGGCCGGACGTCGGTGGACCTCTCGGCGTTCAATATCCTGCGCGGCAACGGCACCGACACCCGTCGCGCCGCCATGACTGTCAACTGGGAGCGGCCGGCGACCGGCATGCTGGGCGATCGGTGGGCATTCACGCTGCACGGCGACATTGCGGCGTACGATGCGTCGAAACTCAATAACCAGCCGAATTTCGGGATGGTGGGGCGATCGAATACGGCGCGCGGCCTGCCGCAGATCGGGATCGATTGGCGCTGGCCTTTCGCCCGGGACGCCGGCACCTGGGGCACACAACTGATAGAACCCATGGCGCAGCTGATTCTGGCGCCTCGGTCGGGCGATAGCCAGCTTTTCCGTATTCCGAACGAGGACAGCTTCGATTTCGAGTTCAGCGACAATAACCTATTCGGGTTTAACCGCTTCCCAGGCATCGATCGGCAAACCGGTGGCACCCGCCTGAATGCCGCGATTCACGGCGCTTGGTATCTGGGCGGTACCGCGTTCGACGGATTGGTGGGACAGTCCTACCGGACCTACAAGGATACGCTATTCCCCGCAGCCTCCGGCCTGCGCGACCAAGTATCCGACGTTGTGGCGCGGGGGACCCTGGCGCCGACCAAGTGGCTGGACTTGACCTACCGTACGCGTCTGGATGCCAA
Organism: Rhodospirillales bacterium; assembly: GCA_037139955.1. Lineage (GTDB taxonomy): Bacteria > Pseudomonadota > Alphaproteobacteria > Acetobacterales > Acetobacteraceae > Rhodopila. Next base: position 27,547 of record JBAXFK010000006.1, on the reverse strand, counting down.
GACCATGGCGAGCCGCATGGTCGATACCGTCGCCACCGTCGGCACACCGCGATTCCGGGTCGACGGCGGTTATACGTATTCGGTGTTCAACCCCTACACCTATTACGTCCAGGCCGCGCCGCCGCCGGTTGGTTCCCCTTACCGTACACCGCGTAACGAGGTCAGCCTGTCGGCATCGTCCGGCTGGGACAAATACCGGGTCGCGGCCTTTGCCCGACGCGACCTCGCATCCAACCGCATGGTCGCCTATGGCGGCGATCTGATCTACGAGGACGAGTGCTTCGTCTTGGATTTGAAATTCAATCGCCGCTATACGACCTACCTGTACGAACACGGGGCGACAACCGTCCTGCTCCAGTTCACGTTTAAGACGGTCGGGCAGTTTTCGTATCGGGCGTTATGAGGGCTGGCACATCATGAAATCGGGAATCACCTTTATGCCGCGTGTCGGTGCTGCCGCATGTTTTAACCGAAGCCGGTATCGCTTTGGCGTCGCCGCAGGTCTGGCGCTGTGGCTGGGCGCGATCTTTCCGGGTGTCGCGGCGTCGGGCGATGTCGCCCGCCCGCCTCCCGGTGTCCGCATTGTCGCGGTGGTGGAAGGCGAGCCGATCACCAACGACGACGTCGAAAGCCGCACGCGGCTATTTGCGATGTCCACCGGACTGCCGATGGCATCGGAAGTGATCGATCGACTCAAGCCGCAGATCGTCCGTCAGTTGATCGACGAGCGTCTGCGTATTCAGGCTGCTCGCAACCAGAAAGTCGTCGTGTCCGACAAGGACATCGGCAATGCCATCCGCGAAATCGAGATGCGCAACGGCATGCCGGCCGGCGGTTTGCGCCAGCGTCTGGCCGCCGCAGGCGTCAGCCAGCGTACTCTGGTCGATCAGATTCGTGCTCAGCTCGGTTGGGGCCAGGTCGTGTTCGGACTGTTGGGCGATCGGGTGAATGTCACCGACGCCGAAGCCGACGATCAACTGCGCTTGCGCGCGCAGCAAGGTGGCCGACAGGAATACCGAATCGGCGAGATATTTATCCCGATCGACGATCCCGCCAATACTGCCGATGCCCAGCGCTTCGCAGAAACCGTCATCAAGGAACTCCGAGCAGGCGCACCGTTCGCCCTGGTCGCGGTGCAGTTCAGTCAGAGCCAAAGCGCCTTGGAAGGCGGGGAGCGTGGGTGGATTCAAACCAACCAAATGGACCCCGAGGTTGCGGCCCTTGTGAACGGCATGCCGATCGGCGCGATCAGCAACCCGGTAAAGGTGGCCGGCGGCTTCACCATCGTCGCACTGCAAGGTAAGCGCGTGTTGGGGCAGGATCTCGCGACCGCCGTGACTCTGCGGCAGGTCTTCATGCCGTTCCCGACCCCGTTGAACCCGCAAGCGCCCACCGACCAGCAGCGCCAAGTTGTCGAGCGGGCCAAGGCGCTCGGCGCCGGCGCGCACGATTGCGCCGCGATGGAAGCTGTCGCGAAATCGGTCAACGATCTGAACCATCCCTACGATCCCGGCGAATTGCGCCTGGAAGGGATGAACCCGCCGCAGTTCCGCCAACTGCTGGGCGCCCTGCCGATCGGTAAAGCCAGCCAGCCGCTGGTCGCCAATGACGGCGTGGCGATCGTGATGGTCTGCTCGCGGGAGCAAAAGAGCATGGCGACCGTCAGCCGTCAGGAAGTGCAGCGTCAGATCGTCGCCGAACGCCGCGATCTGCTGTCCCGTCAGATGCTGCGCGACATGCGCCGGAGCGCCAATATCGACATGCGCGGACGGGGCGCCTGACCGACCGTCCCCCTCTGCGGGAGGTCATCGCCCGCCACGGGCTCGACGCCCGCCGCTCCCTCGGTCAGCACTTCCTGCTGGACGGCAATTTGACGGCCCGCATCGCAAGGTCGGCCGGCGAACTGACCGGCCGGCACGTGGTGGAAGTCGGGCCGGGTCCGGGCGGGCTGACGCGCGCTTTGCTCGATTCCCCAGCAGCCAGCGTCACCGCCGTCGAGGTCGACGACCGAGCCATTGCGATCGTGCGAGAGATGGCCGAATCGGAGGGCGGGCGCCTGCGCGCGATCGCGGCCGATGCGTTGCGGCTGGACCTTGCGGCACTGGTGCCGGCGCCCCGGCATATCGTAGCGAATCTGCCATATAATATTGCGTCCCCTTTGCTGGTGGGTTGGCTGCGTCAAGGCAATGCGTGGGAGTGCCTGACGCTGATGTTCCAGCAGGAGGTCGCCGAACGAATCTGCGCCGCACCGGATACCGAGGCATACGGGCGGCTGTCTGTGCTGGCGCAATGGGTGGCCGATGTGGACATCGTTGTGCGTCTTCCACCGGATGCGTTCGTGCCGCCGCCGAAAGTGTGGTCCGCAGTCGTGCGCTTCCTACCGCACGCCGAGCAGCCGCCACCGGCGTTGTTCTCGCAGATGGAGAAGCTGACGGCGGCGGCTTTCGGTCAACGGCGCAAGATGCTGCGCGGCTCGCTGAAGCCACTGGGCGGCGCGGCGCTGCTGGAAAAGGCGGGGATTGCGCCTGAACGACGGGCGGAAACGTTGAGTGTCTCGGAGTTCGATCGGCTGGTGCGATTGCTGTAACCCGCTGCGGATCGTCAATTCAGTCGTTTAGCTGCCCACCCGAAACACGGCCTTGCCCGCGATCCGGCGCGCCCGCAGTGCTTCCGCGACTGCCGCGAAATCGGCCCAGTCCGTTACCGATCCGATCGCCGGTCGTAGTGTGGCGTTGGCGACCATCGATACCAGCAGGGCCAGGTCGGGGGCGAATTGTTCTTCCGGTTCCGAGGTGAAATAGAAAAAACTCTGGATGCGGGCGTTTTGCGCACCCCGGAAATCGCCGAAGCTTAGGGCCGTCTCGGCGGCGGCGGAGTTGCCGTAGACAGCCACGATGCCGCGCGGTTCGACGAGCTTTACGGCGGCGGATAGGGATGCGCCGCCGCCGGATTCCAGAATCAGCCAATAGCGGCCTTGGGCGTTCTCGATGCCCTCGACGATTTCGCTAGCGCCCATTTTGTGCAGCCCCGCCGCGCGGCCGGCGTGCCCGACGACGGCGGTGACGTGGGCGCCGGACTGTGCGGCGATCTGCACTGCCAGCGTTCCGACGCCGCCGGCCGCGCCGGTCACCAACACGCGGCGGCCGACAATGGCGCCGCCCAAGCGCACGCAGCGCAGGGCTGTCAGGCCGGCGACGGGCAGGGTGCAGGCTTGCTCGAAGTCGACATTGTCCGGCAGAACCGCCATCCGGTGCCCTTCGACCGCCGCCAATTCGGCCCAACCGAGTTCGTCGGTCAGCGCAACGACTCGCGATCCGACCGGCGGGCCGCTGCCATCGGCAGCGGCTTGCACCACCGTACCGGCGATGTCCTGCCCAGGAATCCAGCCGACGCCATTGCGGGCGATCGAGGCCAACTCACCCCGATTCAGCGAGAAGGCCTTCACTTGCACCAGTGCCCGATGCGCCGTCAAAAAGGGATCCGGCACATCCCGGATTGCCAACGGCGCGGCGGGGTCCAGCGTGGTGGCGAGTGCCTTCACAGCGGCAAGGCTTCCCCGGCGAAGAAACGGCGGGGATTGTCCTCGAGAATCGAGTAAATCTCGGCGTCCGTCAGCCCGCGATCGCGCAGCATGGGCACGAAATCGGTGAACAGGTAGTTGTAGGGCGGCGGCCAAGTGCCCTCGGCACGCATGGCGTCGATCTTCGCCTGCTCTTCTGGCGAGACCTGCCGAGCGAATTTGCCGAACCAGCCGCAATGGCGGTCTTGCGACATCATGATCTGTGCACGGTGCCCGCCCCGAACGAGTTTGACGAGGTTGTCGGCTCTGGTTTCGTCTGGCATGAAACGATGCAAGCCGATTCGATCGAAACCGATATAAACACCGCTATCGACGACACGCTTGTGATAGGCTGGGTCGGCGTTGCCGCAGCAATGACCGATCAGGCAATTGTGCGGCGCGACGCCGTTGGCCCCGAACGCGGCGATCTGGTCGGGCGCGCCGAAGCCGTCCTGCGTATGCGTAATGATCGGCACGCCCGTGGCTTTCTGCGCCATCGACGCGGCATCGAGGAATTTCATTTCCAACGCCGTGATGACCGGCTCCCCGGTGGCGACCTTGATCGCTCCGGCGCGCACGCCGGTCGTTCCGATGCCTTTCTCGATTTCTCGGATGTAGAGCTCGGCGATTTCCTCGACGGTGCGGGCACGCCAGTAGATCGGCAGGCCCATAGCTTCGAAGTAGAAGCCGGTGGTGCAGACTACGTTCATTTCCGATTTCTCGGCGATTTCCTTCATCAGCGCGGCATCGCGGCCGAGCTCGATCGGGCAGGGATCGACGAAGGTTCGTACCCCGTGGACGACCCGCAATTCGGTCAGGCGCTTCACCGCCTCTTTGACGAAGCCGGCGCGATCGAACTGGACGCCGGAGTCATATTCTGCGCCGGCGAAGGCGATATAAAGATGCTCGTGCATCAAGGTGCGGCCGAGGTCGTTGAGGCCGACGGGGCCGGTGACGGTTTGGACGGACATTGCGGTTTCTCCGGTTCAGAGTTCGGTAGCGGTGATCGACTGCCACAAACGCCGCGCCTCGCCGCGTAAGTCGTTCGTCGCACTCGGCTCCGCATCCAGCAACAGCGTCGGACGCTCGGCGGCATTGTAGGCCGGCCAATGCGGGATCGAATCGTTGTTGGGGTTGCCGGTGCGGGCGAAGGCGATCCAGGTCGATGCCATGGTGGCTGCGACTTGTTTCGCATCGTCGCTCATGTCGGTGGTGTTGGTCAGGTCGATCGTATCGAAACAGAACGGCACGTCCATGGCGTGCGGCGCACCCAGGCGACCGTCGAACAACGGTGTCCGCCACTCGAACGAATACATCCACACCGATGCCTTGCCCTGCGCGGCCTTGCGCTGCGCGACGGCCAGCGAGCGGATACGGAAATTGGAATCCGTGGCTGCGGCGATAAACCGTTCCGTGGGGTTAGCACGCGGCATCAGGCGGCGGTAAGTTTCGATAACGGTATCGGTGTACCGCCCTGCAATAGCAAACATGCGATCCCGCAGCTCGGCTTCGGTCAGTTGCCGGAACCAAATACGATCGACGGTGGCGGTGAAACTGGTCATCTCGTCGCGCATATCCCCGATCATCAGCGGAATATCGGCGGACAGCGGCGATGCGTCGGGACCGAACGGATGCCGGGGCAGCACGTCGCCGTCGACGACCGGGCCGAAGGGGTAACGATCGAATAGCGGTCGCTCCGCCGGGCCCAATTCTTTCACTGCCGGGGCGATCGCGGCGAGCAATTGCGATGTCGGCGCCGCCTGCAATTTCGCCAAATCGTTGCGGTGTATGCCTAAGTTGCGCAACACGATATCCGCCAATCGGCTCGCCCGTCCCGGTGTGCCCAAAACGACCGAAGCGCCGCTTTGGATAATTGCCTTGTGGAACAACCCGCGGGCCGCCGGCATGGTCATCAGGGTGGAAACCTTACCGCCGCCACCGGATTCCCCGAAAATTGTGACATTGCCGGGATCGCCGCCGAACGATGCGATATTGTCGCGCACCCAGGCCAAAGCGGCGACCAAATCCAACACTCCGGCGTTGCTGGAGTGGGCGTAGTCCGCTCCCCAAAGCTCGGCGAGGTGCAAGTGCGCGAAGATGTTCAGCCGGTGATTGACGGTAACAACAACGACGTCGCCCCGATTGCACAGTCGCGAGCCCTGCTGCCGGTCGGAGTTCGCCGACCCATAGGAAAAGGCGCCGCCATGCAGCCACACCATTACCGGGCGCTTGCCGGTCGGGCCGGGTGTCCAGACATTCAGGGTTAAGCAGTCTTCGGTCTCGGCGGCGGTATCGGTCGCGCCGGAGAGGTCCGCCAATTCCGGCCGCGTTGGGCCGCGCAAGCCGGCTTGCGGCGCTCGGCTGGTGTATTCGGTGGCCTCGCGGATGCCGGACCAAGGTGCAGGCGGCTTCGGTGGTAGGAAGCGGTTCGTCCCAGCGGTGGAACCGCCGTAGGGCACGGATTTGAAGGCCTGCACGCCCTCGATAACAGTGCCGCGGACCTTGCCGGCGGCGGTTTCGGCGATCGGGCCGGACATTGTTTGCTCCCCTGAACTTCTGGGGCAGCATGCCCGCACAAGACGAACGGAGGCAACCCATGCTCAATCGCCGCATTCTGCTGCACGACCGCCCAGCCGGTATCCCGAGACCGGAACATTTCCGCGCCGATGCCGAACCGGTACGCCCGCCCGCATCGGGAGAGATGGTGGTAGCAACACGCTATATCTCGATCGACCCGGCGATGCGGTCCTGGATTGGCGCCGGCCCATCCTACGTCCGGCAAGTCGGCATCGGGGAACCGATGCGGGCCGGCGGTATCGGTCGAGTGGTGGCCAGCAGCGCCGCCGGTTTCGCGGTCGGCGATTGGGTGCAGGGACGGACGGGGTGGCAGTCGCACCCGACGTTGCGCGGCGACCAAACGCAAAAGCTCGACCTGTCCGTCGGCAGCATCGAGGATTGGGCCGGCCCGCTCGGCACCTCCGCTCTGACCGCTTACTTCGGGCTACGGGATGTCGGTGCGATGCGACCGGGCGATACGGTGCTGGTGTCCGGCGCGGCCGGTGGCGTGGGGCAGATTGCATGCCAAATCGCGGCGATCGAAGCGTGCCGCGTCGTCGGGATCGCCGGCGGGGCGGAGAAATGTCGATATTTATCCGATACATTAAAATTGGACGGGGTTATCGATTATAAGGCCGAGCGGGATATCGCCGCAGCGATCGCGCATGCCTGCCCCGGTGGGGTGGATGTGTATTTCGACAATGTAGGCGGCGAAATACTCGATGCAGCACTGTCCAATCTCCGCATGGGGGCAAGGGTCGTGAGTTGCGGCCGAATTTCTCAGGTCGGCTCAAAAGAGCCATACGGGGTAAAGAATCTTGGTGCGATGGGTGGCAAGCGGGTGCGGATGCAGGGCTTCCTAGTATTCGACTACCACGATCGTTACCCCGAGGCACGGGCCTTTCTGACACATCATCTGCGCGGCGGCCGGTTGCGACAGAAACTGCATATCGTCGAGGGATTGGACAACGCGCCACGGGCTCTGGCGATGCTATTCGATGGCGGAAATACAGGGAAATTGGTGGTTGGGGTTGGGGATTGTGCATGACCGCTATGCTCTGTTAGGGTGCCGGAGAGGCGGACGAGCGAAATATCCGCCCAGGGAAACGCAACAGGAATACGGGGAGTTCAAAGCAATGTCTGGATATGCAGGAACCGGCGAAAAGGTTCCTTGGTGGAAAGAACCGACCAAGGATCAATGGTTCGCCTATACCGCCGCTTGGCTCGGTTGGACCCTCGATGCGTTCGATTTTACCGTCTTCCTGTTGATCATGTCGCCGATCGCGACGGAGTTCGGTGTACCCCTGATTGCTGTCACCAGCATTTTCTCGATTACCTTGATTACCCGTTTGGCCGGCGCCACCGCGTCGGGCTGGATGGCCGATCGAATGGGACGCCGAGCGCCGCTGATGATTTCCATCATCTGGTATTCGGTTTGCAATTTCGTCGCGGGATTTTCCCCCAGCTTCACATTCCTGTTCATCGTTCGGGCATTGCTGGGTATCGGTATGGGTGCGGAGTGGCCGGCCGGCGCGGCACTGGCGATGGAATCATGGCCAGCACGCTCGCGTGGGCTGATGTCCGGCGTCTTGCAGGGGTCGTGGGGCCTGGGCTTCGCGCTGTCCGCGTTGGCCTACGGACTGCTATACGAACCGCTTGAGGCTTGGCACAAAGGCTACGGCTGGCGCGGCATGCTTATCTTGGGCGTGCTCCCGGCCTTGGCCTGCGTTTGGATCCGTTTCTACGTTAAAGAACCGGAAGTCTGGGCGGAAAACAAAAAGCAGCAGAACGATTCCGGCCAGCAAGTCACGCTGCCGCTGTTCGCCATCTTCAAGCCCAAATATCTTTACAATACCCTTACGGGTTGCATGTGGATGGCCGCGAATTTCTGCGTCTACTACTCCATCTGGGCCATGCTCGGCACCTATTTGCGGACCGAGTTGCACTGGACATCGGCGCAGGTATCGGTCCCCATCTTTTGGGGCAATATCATCACGTTCCTGGCCAGTAGCTTCTGGGGCGCGATGTCGGAGCAGATCGGGCGGCGTTGGGCGCTGATGATACCCTGCGCCATTTCGATCCCGCTGGTGCCGCTGTACCTGACGACGACGGATCCGAATTGGTTCCTTGCGCTGTTCATGCTGTTCATCTGCTTTGTTGGCGGCAAGGACGCGCTGAACCCAGGCTGGTTGTCGGAACGCTTCCCGACCGAAGTGCGGGCTACGGCGGCCGGCTTCGTTTACCACCAAGGTGCGGTTTGGGCCGCAGCGGTCGCGCCGATCCTGACTTATTTCGCGGTGGATCTGAAGATGGGCTTCGCTCAACCGATGATGTACGCAACGATCGGTTCGTTGGTCGTGTATGTGGTCGCTGTGTTCTTGGGGCCGGAAACCAAGGGCATGGTGATGACCGCCGATCTCGAGGTGGTTAAAAAGGAAATCGCGGTCTGATTTTCGGATTGCGTAACGAGGCGGCCGGGGCGCGAGTCCCGGCCGCTTTTTATGGGCCATATAGTAGGCTTATACAAAGATCGACTGGCGCGAGTACGGACTTACAATCCAACCCGCGTCGCATCTCAAACCCCCAATACCGCAGCCGCCTCCCGCACCGCGTCGGCTAGGGCCCCATCGGCGAACGGCGATACCAATCCGGCCGAGCGCACGAGTTCGCCGAATGGCGCAGAGCCGCCGCGGGCACATAGCGCGGTGTAGGCGTCCATCGTTGCGGCGGCATCCGACCGGGACCGCAGCCAAAACTGCAACGCACAGCACTGTGCCAACGTGTAGTCGATGTAATAAAATGCCGTGCCGTAGATGTGCTGCTTCGCCTGCCAGCGCCCACCTTTTGCTGGGTAGTCTAGGTCGCCGTAATCGGTCCAGGGCATGTACAGCTTCTCCAACCGCGCCCACATTGCATGCCGCTCGGTTGGGGATGCCTCGGGGTGGGCATAGACTTCGTGTTGGAAGTGATCGACGCAGACGCCGTAAGGCAGGAATGCCAGAGCTCCGATCAAATGCATTCGGCGGAAGCGATCGGCGGCATCGTCGCCGACCATCAAGTCTATATGCGGGTAGGTTAGGAATTCCAGTGCCATGGAGTCGATCTCGGCCGCCTCCATCGTGGGCCAGAGGTAATCCACGTTGGGTTGGCCGCGACTTTCCCAGTTCTGGAAGGCATGCCCCATTTCGTGGGTGAAAACGCCGATATCGTGGTGGGTGCCAGTGAAATTGGCGAAAATATAAGGCATCCCTACCGTCGGGAAAGACGTACAAAACCCGCCACCCGCCTTGTTCGGACGGTTCGGCAGATCGAGAAATCGGCCCTCGTTCATCGTTCGGTAGAAGGCCCCGAGCCTGGGGTCCATGCGATCGAACATGGTTTGGGCTTTGGTGGCTAGAAGGTCGGGCCCGCCGATGGGTTGCGGGTTGCCGGCGGGATCGATCAGCGCTTCATCCCAAAAATACAGCCGGTCCCAGCCGTGCTCGGCGCGCCGATTTTCTAGCAGTTTTGCGACCAAGGGAACGACGTGTTCGCGCACTTGCTCGCGGTAGCGGGCGACCTCCTCGGGGCCGTAATCGACCCGGCGCAGACGTTTGTAGCCCAACGGTGTATAGGTCGCATAACCGAGCGTCGTCGCCATGCGGTGGCGTACCGTCACGAGATCGGCGTAGATGGTGTCGAGTTCCTGCCCATTCGCGGAAAAGAAGGCCCAGCGCTTTTGCTCCGCTTCGTGGCGGATCGCGCGATCCGGATGTTCCGCGAAGGGGGCGAGGCCGGACAGGTTTGCCGTTTGCCCGCCGATGTCGATTTTCGCACTGGCCATCAGCGATGTGTAACGGGCGGAGAGGCGGGATTCTTCCTCGAGGTCGGTTTTGATCGCGGGCTCGAACGTCGCTATGTCGCAGTCCCATAGCCGCACCGCGTGGGCTCCGGCAGCGGCTTCCAACTCAGAACGATCTGGGTCTGCGAGCAGGCGGCGCTTGATGGCGACTTCGAGTTCGGTGGCCTCGGGCGATAAAGCGTCGGCGTAATCGCGATCGGCGATGGCGGTGGCATCGGCGGTGTTTTGAGCGAAGCGGAGGTGGACTAGGGCGCTCCAAGTCTCGAATCGGCGTCGTGCGGCGTCCCATGCCGCCAGTGCTCCCGGTCGGTCGCCGCGATCGAGAAGTGCCGCGATGGCGGTGTGTTCGGCGGTCAAGTTTTCTCGGGTCGGGCGCTCGGCGGCGATGTCGGCAAAGCGGATGGTCATGTGTCGGTATCTCGTTCGAAGCGGATGACGGCGATCAGCGTATCCGTGGGGACGGTCACATCGTCGGTCAACGGGATAGTATCCAGCGGACCGGCGTCGCCGATTCGTCCGCGCAGGACGACGGCGAAAGCATTCTTCCCCGCTGGCGCGTTATCCGAGGTCGTTTGTACCGTATGCGACCAACCGGGATAGATGGAAATCGCGTTAAGCACCCGGCACGGTCCCCTCACATGGCACGCCATCGGGCCGGTACCGTCGAACGCTGTGGGCTGGAAGCGTTCGGTGACCGTCAGCGTCGATCCGGCCGGTAGGTCAAGCGAAAATCCCGGCCCTTCCAGTAATGTAATCGTCCGGTCGTGCCCGCTATAATCGGAGAATGGGGCGTCTTGCTCCAGCCAGGCAAAGCCCAAAAGCCAGCCTTCGCCGATGGCGATGTCGGCTTTGCGGCCAGCGCTGTTGGCCCAGAGCGAGACTGGCAGATCGGCGGCCCGAATGACGGTGCTCATGACGCAGCGACCGTCTTGGCGGAGCGCAATTGCCGCTCGAACGCGCGCAACCGCTTGTAGACCGAGATCAGTTCCACGATCGTCGTCCAACTTTCGACCAAATACTGAAAGGAATGCTCCACCCGCCCGAAGGCCCGCACGATTTGCTGCATCATGCCCAGGGTAAAACCGCCGGCGACAATGGTTGGTGCCAAGGCGATGTAGGGCACCAAGACGCTGAATTGCAGGTAAGTGTAGCGTGCTACGTCGAAGTACATGTAGTGGAAAAACAAACGGAAATAGTTGTGCCGCACTTCCTGGAACAAGCCGAGCAGCAGGTGGGGGGAGGCGCGGGTCGGATCGTCTTCGCCCAGGACCAATTCCTTACGGAACGCAGCCTCGACGCGCTGGTTTTCGAACTCCAAGCCAGGCAATTTTATCCCGACCGTGGCGAGCAGGACGGTGCCGGCGAGTGCAAAAACAATCGAGACCCAAACGAGGGAATGCGAGACCGGACCGATCCACGGCAGTGACGTCACTTTCTCCGACAAAGTCCAAAGGATCGGCAAAAAGGCGAGCAAGGTCATAACGCTGCGCATGAAGCTGACGCCCAGGCCTTCCACCAGCCGCGCAAACCGCATCGTGTCTTCTTGTACCCGCTGGGATGCGCCTTCGATCCCGCGAACGAGGTGCCAATGCTCGGCGTAGAAGTCGTTCATCGCGGTGCGCCAGCGAAAGACGTAGTGTTTAACGAAGAAATCGTCCAACACGGCGATTAGGACATATAACCCGGCGATCCAGCCGAAGGTGGCGAGTTGGCCCATGAACTGGTCCAGCGTCACGGCACCCGGTGTCGCAAGGGCCTTTTGCACCATGTTGTAGAAGTCGCCGAACCACTCGTTGATTTTCACATCCAGCTCGACCTTGTACCAAGTCACGAACAGGATCAGCGCGGCCCCTGGCAGGGACCAGCCGATCCAGCGCCGGTTCATGAAGAACGACTTGAACACACAACCTCCATCCCCATCGCCGATGGGACCAATCGATCGAATTCAGTTTGCGACCGCCGCTATCGTTCCAATCTGTCTGTCAACGCGGCAAGCCAAGTGTCGAGCCGTTTACGGTTCGCGCCCAGATCGGAACGACCGTACACGCTGCGCGAATACATCGCCAGCGTGCTCGGTCCCGCATCCGGTCCAGACACCGATACGGTCACTAGATCGGGATAGTTCATCAGCGCGCTGCGCACCACGTAATGGACTTGCATCAGGTCGTCGTAGCGCGCGGCGGGGAAGATCAGGGGTTGGGCGGCGGCGACCGCTTGGATCGCGGCATACAGCTTGGCCGGTGGCAACGCGTAGACGGGCAGCACGATGTCGGGTGTCGGCGCGAAGCCCGCCGGCCCTGCCAAGGCGGTATTGGGCGATGACGGCCGCACGATCGCCGCCATGTCCATCGGCGGCGGCACCGGCAAGCCGAGCGCGCCGATGGTGCCGCAGGCCGGAAAGATCAGGCTGGCTAGCCAAGCGAGTGGATTCATGCGCTTGGACATGGGCCGGATCGTGCTTACTCGCAAGCGAGGAAAAGCGGCATCGATGAAACATTATCGTGCTCGATTAACCATTTGTTAACCTTGCTGTGTCTACCCTCGGGCATGAACGACAGTACCGAGAAAAAGCCGACCCACTGCCTGTTGGAACATCGCATGTTCGCGCTGTTCGGACAGCCGATGTTTCGGCGCACCGACGCCGACGCGACGCCGGTCATGGTAGTGCGGTTGGGGGATCGGGAGGCATCGATGCCGCTGCGATCCATCCAGCGGGAGTTCGGTATCCCCGACGACAGCGATGACGGACGTATGCTGGCACTGATCGCCGAAGCGCTCGATTTCGTCCCAATTATGCGCCTGGGCGATAAATTGCCGCTGGAGGTGTTGACCGGCGACGCCAGTTGGGAGCCCGGCCCCGAGCATATCCATCGGGCACTGACACGGTTGAACTTGCAGTTGGTGGCGTGGTTGCATGGCACGGCGGGTTCGGAACCCATCGTTCTCGACGCCACTGCTTTAGCCAAGGCCGATGCCGATCCGGTTCTGCGCCAGCACGTCCAGGAAGCGTTCCAGCGCGCCGCCGAGGCGCTGAAGTTGCCTTCGGCGGAATCGGTGATCGCTCAGCTCGAATCTCTCGCCGGCGAATTGTCCTATATCGAGGCATTGCGCGACCGGTTTCTGGACCGCGTGCGCGGGCTGGCATTTCGGATCGAGCGCATGTTTCGCGCCGTCCAACCCGATATGGCGCAGCGCGGGTCGCTCGACCGGCTGCGGTTCCTGAGCGGTGAGGCGTTGCACCAACTCGCCCGTCGCTTCGACGAACAAGATGCCCAGGTCGCCGAAGTCATGGCCGTGCTACGCAATCTGGATAGTCATCGCGGCTTTATTCGGTCGAATCGCGACTGGTTATATCGCAGCCATATGGCATGGGAGCCCCTGCTAGCCGACTGGGATAAAATTTCCGACGAAACAACCGACACGCTTCGTCCCCTTCTCGCTCGGACCTACCAATTTTTGGCTCCGCGATTCATGCCGGTAACGGAATGGTTGAAAACGGCCAAGACGGCGAAGAAGTCGGATACGGGCCCACGGACGATGGTGTGGTGAGGAAGAGGCAAATGAATGGTCGCGCCGTTATATCGTGACCGGCGATTGCGAAGGTACGCCATTTATAGACTTGCACGAGATGCGGCCGCGCGGGCGCGCGGCCGCATTGTTTCTTCAATTCCGCCCGATGATCCGTCGTGCGATGGCCATCCGGTGTACTTCCGACGGACCTTCGTATACCCGCATCGTGCGTACTTTTTGGGCCATCAGTTGCAACGGCAACTCTTTTGCCACGCCCATCGCGCCGAAGGATTGTTGCGCGTGATCGATGATTTCCGTGGCGGCTTCGGTGCCGTATAGTTTCACCATCGACGCCTCGGTCCGCACGTCCTTACCGGCGTCCGCTTTCACGGCGGCATCGTAAACCATCAGCCGCAGTGCATGGATTTTGATCGCGGCGTCGGCGATCCACCACTGGATGGCTTGGCGGTCGGCAAGCCGCTGGCCGAACGTCACGCGTTGCTTGGTATGTTCTACCATCATATCCAATGCGCGCCGCGACATGCCGACGCACCACGCGCCCATTTGCAGGCGGCGGACGGTCAGACGCAGTTGCATCGGTGCGTAGCCTTTGCCTTCGACGCCTAGGATTTGCGTCGCCGGAATGCGGCAATCGTCGAACACCAGCTCGTAGGTGCGTTGGCCGCCGATCATCGGGATCTCGCGCTCGACGATGAAGCCTTTTGTGCCGCGTTCGACGATGAAAGCGGTGACGCCGTCGGCGCGCTTGCCCTCGCCGGTCCGCGCCATAACGATAACGAAATCGGCTGCCGGCACGCGGCTGACCCAGATTTTACGCCCGTTGATGATCCAGTCGCTGCCGTCTTTGACCGCGCGGGTGGTCATCCCTGCCGGATCGCCGCCGGCGCCGGGTTCGGAAATCGCGATGGCGGAATGCGCCTCGCCGCGAGCATACGGATCGAGGTATTTCTTCTTCTGCTCATCGCTGGCAGCAGCGATCAGCATGTGCAGGTTCGGGCTGTCGGGGGGGAAGGTGAAGGGCACGCAGGTGCGGCCTTGTTCTTCGTAAACGCCGACCAACGCGGCATAGGGCAAATTAGCGCCACCGTATTCTTCCGGCACGTCCAGGCCCCACAGGCCGAGTTCTTTGCACTTGGCCATCAGCACCGCGTCGTCTTCCGGCGGTAGACCGGATCGTTGGCCGGACGCTTCCCGTGCGAGGGTAGCTTTTTCAAGTGGCATGACATCGCGTTCGATGAACTTCGCCACCAGATCCTGGAGCATGCGGTGTTCTTCGGGGATTTCGAACATGGGGCGGTCCTTTTATCGTCGTGGCCCCTGCGGTGGCGCGTCGCGCCGGGGTTGTCAAGCCAGCCGGGTTACCGTCGTTCGCTTGGCCCGAGGCCTGGACATCGGGGTGGCGATCAATTCTTTTTAACGAATTCGGCTCGCAGCACGAGTCCTTTGATCGTGTCGTGGCGGCAATCGATTTCCTGGTCGTCGCCGGTCAATTGAATCGAACGGATCACCGTGCCGCGCTTCAAAACTTGGCCTGCACCCTTGACTTTTAGGTCCTTCATCAAAGTCACGCTATCGCCGTTGGCGAGCAAATTGCCAACCGCGTCCCGCACTTCCACTACCGCCGCCGCGACAGCCTTGGCAGCGGCGTCGCTGGCGGCGATCCACTCGCCGGTTGCTTCGTCATAGACAAATTCGTCGTCGCCTGCGTTCATGCTGTCCTCGTCAAATCGATACGGCAGCGTTTCGCCGCTGCCGTTCGTATCAGTATATCGCGGGTTCGACGACCGGGGCGCCGAAATCGGTGCGCAGGAAATCGAAATCGCAGCCTTTGTCGGCTTGTTGGATGTGTTTGTTGAAAACGTAACCGTATCCGCGCTCGAAATGCGGGGCCGGGGGCACCCATGCGGCGCGACGGCGAGCGAGTTCTTCGTCGGACACTTCCATTTTTATGCTGCGTGCATCGACATCGATGCTGACGATATCCCCGGTTTTCAGCAGCGCCAGCGGCCCGCCGATATGGCTTTCCGGGGATACATGTAGGATGCAGGCGCCGTAGCTGGTGCCGGACATCCGTGCATCGGACATGCGCAACATATCGCGATGGCCCTGTTTCAGCAGCTTTTTCGGCATCGGTAGCATGCCCCATTCCGGCATGCCCGGCCCACCCTGCGGACCGGCGTTGCGCAGCACCAGGACATGATCGACGGTGACATCCAGGTCCTCGTTATCGATTGCCTTCTTCATCGACGGGTAATCGTCGAATACCAGTGCGGGTCCGGAATGCTTTAAGAATTTTTCTTCCATCGCCGCAGGCTTGATCACGCAACCGTCGGGCGCGAGATTGCCAGTCAATACCGCCAGCGAACCCTCGGCGTAGATCGGCTTGTCAAGCGAACGAATCACGTCGTCGTTATGCACCTTAGCGCCTTCGATATTCTCGCCGATGGTTTTGCCATTCACAGTCGGGCAATCCAGATGCAGATGCTGCTTCATGTTGTTCATCAAAGCGCAGATGCCGCCAGCGTAATAGAAATCTTCCATCAAATAGGCTTTGCCGGTGGGACGCACGTTGCCGATAACCGGCACCAGACGGCTGTATCGTTCGAAATCCGCCAACCCGATATCCTGCCCGGCGCGGCGTGCCATGGCGATAAGATGAATGATCGCGTTGGTGGAACAACCCATCGCCATTGCAACGGCGATCGCGTTCTCGAACGCTTTGTGCGTTTGGATTTTCTGCGGGGTCAGATCTTCCCAGACCATATCCACGATGCGCCGACCGGTTTCCGAGGCCAAACGAATATGTCCGGCATCGGCGGCCAATACGCTGGACCCGCCCGGCAACACCATGCCCACGGCTTCGGCGATCGCGGTCATGGTGCTCGCGGTGCCCATGGTCATGCAGGTGCCGTACGACCGCGCGATGCCCTGTTCCACGCCAAGCCAATCCTGGTCGGTAATTTTCCCGGCGCGAAGTTCGTCCCAGTATTTCCAGCTATCCGACCCCGACCCGAGGAATTTGCCCTGGAAATTGCCGCGCAGCATTGGGCCGGCGGGCAGGAAAATGGCGGGAATATTCATGCTGGTGGCGCCCAACAGCAAGCCCGGCGTAGTCTTGTCGCAGCCGCCCATCAGCACCGCGCCATCGACGGGGTGGGAGCGCAATAGCTCTTCGGTCTCCATCGCCAGCATGTTACGATACATCATCGTTGTCGGCTTGACAAAGCTTTCCGATACCGACAACGCCGGCAATTCCACCGGGAAACCGCCGGCCATCAGAATGCCGCGCTTCACATCGTCCACTCGCTGTTTGAAGTGGGAATGGCACGGTTGCAGATCGGACCATGTGTTCACGATCGCAATAACCGGCTTCCCCGTCCACTCCTCCGGCGCATAGCCCATCTGCATCGCGCGGGAACGATGCCCAAACGAACGGAGATCGGCGGGGCCGAACCAGCGGGCGCTGCGCAGGTCGGCGGGGGATTTCTTGGCGTCGGACACGGGCGTTCTCCGGTTCTGGTATCGCTACCTTCGCCCGATTGTCTAAGCCGGTTCCGCGAGGGGTTCAATGGGGTTACGATGGCGCCAATCGAACAAGCTGCCAGGGATCGAAAACGTGCAAAAAATCCAACGACGGTTATGCCTCGTCGCTGCTGCATTTTGCGCGGCAACCCCGGCCCCGGTCTGGCCGAGGCCTGGACGCGCTCCCCCGATCTGACAGAAATCGTGCTAACCTTGCGCAAGGGCGCAATGTTTCACGATGGCACGCCGGTCGATCGCCTCGCCGAGGCAGCGTTGCTGGATCATTACGTCCACACCAATCCGCGCCCGATCCGCTCGAGGGCGGATGCGATCGCGATATTGCGGATGGCAGCATGACGTTACTGCATCGTTAGCAACGCATCTGCAACCGTCAGCCCGGATCCGTCGGCATGTAGGATGACAGGGTTCAATTCGAATTCCGCCACCCGATCCGCCAAGGTCAGCGCCGCTCGGGATAATGCCGCAACGAGCGTTGCGAGCGGGGCGAGGTCCAGAGGAGCGGAGCCGCGGAAGCCGGTCAGCAGGCGGGACGATTTCAGCGTGCGGATCATGCGTTCGGCCTCGGGTCCGTCGATGGGTGCGGGCCCGTGTGCGACGTCGCCGAAAAGCTCGACCGTGACGCCGCCCATGCCGACCATCATAATCGGGCCGAAGGTGGGGTCATTGACCATGCCGATTACAAACTCGTGGCCTGCGGGTGCCATTTTCTGCACCAACACGCCGTCGATAACGGCGTTTGGCCTGTGGCGTGCGACATCCGCCAGCATCGCATCGTATGCAGCGGAGACCGCCGCACGGTCGGACAAATGCAACCGCACGCCCCCGGCCTCGGTCTTATGCGGCAGGTCGGACGACTGGACTTTCAGCACCGCCGGGAAGCCAAGCATAGCGGCCGCATCGGCGGCGGCTTCGGCCGATGCGACCAGCTTTTCCCGTGCTTCTGGGAGCCATGCGGCCAGGACTTGCTTGGCGAGGTACTCCGGGACGATCTTCGGCAGGCCCGTGTACAATGCGCCTGGGATCGGGGTAAACGGTTCGGGCAGTGGGCGGATAATCGCCTCGGCGTACGAGGCCAATTTGCCGAACGCCAAACCGCAGGCCCGCAGGTCGGTGTGCACTGCCAGCCCGCAACCGGCGGCGGCTTTGCGGCCGAACTCGGATGGCAAAGTATAGGTCCAGGCGGTCATCGGCTTGCCGCAACGCGCCACCGTGGCCTTAACCCGCGCGGCGTCCAGCGAAGCGCGGGTGGACGATGCCAGCGAACTGACGATGACCAGCATGTCGATTTCGTCGCTGTCGGCGAGGTGCTCCATCGCCGTCATCATTGCCGGGCCGGTGTTTGTCCCCTGCGCCGTTACGTCCACCGGATTGCCCGATGCGCCGTAGGACGGCATCAACGGTCTCAACGACGCCTGGGTTTCGTCGGACAGGCGTGGAACCGATAGCCCGTGTTGGGACATGGTATCCGCCATCCACGCGCCGCCGCCGCCGGATACTGTCACAATGCCGACACGGCGACCTTTTGGCAGCGGGCACGTGAGGATCACCCCGGCGATGGCGACGGCTTCGTCGGCGTCCTCGGCCTCGATCACGGCGTAGCGTTCGAAAATGGCGCGATAGGCGGTGTAGGATCCGGACAAAGACGCTGTGTGCGACGCGGTGGCACGTGTGCCGGCATCGGATTTTCCAACCTTGATCGCGATCACCGGCTTGCCCATCCGGCGTGCTTTGGCCAAAGCGGCGACGAACTCCGGTCCTTTGCGGATCGCCTCGCAGAACAGCATGACGGCATCGGTGTGTGGGTCCTCGATCATGTAGTCGAGGAAATCGGCCATTCCCAAATCGGCCTCGTTGCCGGTGGAGATGACGTAGCTGAACGCCAGACCGGCTGCTTTGCCGCGGTTGAATAAAGCGAAGCCGATACCGCCGGATTGGGCGATGACCCCAATACGCTTTTCCGAGACATAGACGGCATTGGGGTCTTGCTGGGTTTCGACGGTGGGGCTGAAAGTCGTGGCGACTTTGCCGAGCGCGTTGAAGTAGCCCTCGCAGTTCGGGCCGCAGGCGCGGATGCCGTAGCGTTGGGTGACCGAGACCAATTCGTCCTGCATACCGCCGGCCGTCCCGCCTTCCTCGGCGAAGCCGGAAGAGACGATCAACGTGTTTTTCACCCCGGCCTTGGCGCATTCTTCCACGGCGGCCGCGACCCCGGCTGCGGGGATGGCGATCAGCGCAAGATCGATCGGGCCGCCCACCGCGCCGATCGACGGGAAACATGTCAGCCCCCCGATGTCCTGGTAGCTGGGGTTGATCGGCAGGATGCGACCTGGGAAATCGTTCGCACGCAGTTGATGCAGCAATCGCCCGCGAATGCGGTGCAGGTCGGGGGAGGCGCCGAGCACGGCGATCGATGCGGGCCAGAAGAAGCTGTGCAGTGGGTGCGGGCTCATGGTCGTGCTCCGATTTTTCTATTGCGGTCAGACTATCCTCGCGCGAAGACGGAAGGAAATCTGGAGGGGGTAACGAACCGTGAAACGCAGACATTTGATCGCCGGCATGACAACGGCCGGCTGGGCCGGTCGCGCGCGCGCCGCCGGCAATGGCATCAAGATCGGCGTGCTGACCGATATGACGCATGCCTCGGCCGACATGAGCGGGCCGGGCTCGCTGGTCGCCGCTCAACTGGCCGTCGCCGATGCCGGGGGCAGCGCGCTTGGGCAGCCGGTGGAAATAATCTCGGCCGATCACCAAATGAAGCCCGATATCGGGTCGGGCATTGCCAGCGAGTGGTACGATACTCAGGGTGTCGATCTGATTGCCGACGTGCCGTTCTCCGCCGTTGGCCTAGCGGTGCAGGGTGTATCGCGGCAGAAGAAGAAGCTGATGATCGCTTCGGGCACGGGGGCCGACGACTTCACCGGTAAGCTTTGCTCTCCCTACGCGATGCAATGGACGTTCGACAGCACGGCGCTGGCGCATGGCACGGCGCGTACGTTGTTGGCGCGCGGCGCGAAGACCTTCTATTTCATTACACCCGATTACGCATTCGGCCACTCGCTGGAACGGGTCGCCACCGCGATGATCGACAAGCAAGGCGGCAAGGTCGTTGGGCACTCGATCTTTCCGTTCAACTCCCCTGACATGAGCAGCTATTTGATCGCGGCACAGGCCTCGGGGGCGGACGTCATCGCCATCGCGGGCGGGCCGCCGGACAATATCACCTGCGTGAAGCAGGCCTCGCAGTTCGGGATCGGGCGCGGCAAGCAACAATTGGCGTCGCTGTTGGCGTTCATCAACGACATCTATGCGGTGGGCTTGCCGCAGGCGCAGGGCCTGGTTGTTACGACGGCGTTCTACTGGGACCTGGACGAGGAAACCCGCGCGTGGTCGCAGCGTTTCTTCAAAGCCAACGGAAAAATGCCCAGCATGGTACAAGCGGGTGTGTATTCCGGTGTGCTGCATTATCTGAAAGCGGTGCAGGCCATAGGATCGAAGGATCCGGACCAAGTCGCCGCCAAGATGCGCGCCACCCCGGTCAAGGACATGTTCGCCCGCAACGGCGTCCTGCGGGAGGATGGGCTGATGGTGCACGATCTTTTGCTTGTCCGCGCCAAAAAGCCCGAGGACTCGAAAAGCCCGTGGGACCTTTACGAGGTGCTGGATCGCATTCCCGGCGCCGGCGCCTTCCCCGACATGGCCGGCTGTCCATTGGTGAAGAGCTGAGCGTTTTGCTCCCGCATGCTGCCAGCGTCAGGTAGCGTGCGGCGCATCCCCCTAAACATTCGGCCAAATGACGGATGAAGGATTCTGGCCCGACCGACCGCTACGCCAATCCCGCCAAAAACCCGTCCATCGCGGCATTGAAAGCGGCCGGTCGGTGCAGGTTCGATGCATGGCCGGCCTCCGGAATAACCACCTTTTTCGCACCCGGGATCTTCCCCGCGATGTAGTCCATCGCCGTCAAGAACGGGGTGTCGTTCGCCCCGACCACCACCAGCGTCGGCACCGCGATCGACGGCAAGCTGTTGATAACCCCGGCGTTCTCCTGTGCTAACATCCCCCGTGCAGCGCGGGCCAAGCCTAAAGCGCTGCGGTGTTGGCTCATGCGAACTTCGTCGCTGGTGCCGAGGGCGGCGAAACCTTGGGCTTCCAGGTCGTCGCCGCGCTGGCGGGCGCGTTGGTTCCAGGCGTCGCGCGCCTCGTCCTTTTTGAAGCCGGGGCCGGTGTCGAACAGCATCAAGGCGCGGCACATATCGGGGTGGCGCAGATGGAAGGCCATGGTCATGTAGCCGCCCAGCGACAGGCCGCCGATGATGGCCCGCGTTTCGCCGCACGCTGCAAGGATGGCATGCATGTCGGCGACGGTCTCGGTTTCCGAGAAAGCGGATTGGTCGGGCGTGTCGCTCTGGCCGTGGCCGCGCATATCCCAGACGATAATCTTGTAGCGGTCCTCGAACGCTGCGATTTGGCCGTCCCACATGCGGCTGGTTGCGCTGTAGCCATGGCTCAACAGTATGGCCGGGCCGTTGCCATGGACCTCGTAATGTATGCCGACCCCGTTGCGGTTTAGCGTTGCCATTGGACTTTCCCCCGTTCGCTGTTGCTCATAAGGTGCCACGCAGCGAGGAACCGCGAAAGACAGCAACAGGAACACCCTATGTCGACTCCCGAATACGAACACATCGCCGTCAGCGAAGCCGGTCACATCGGCACCATCGAGGTCCGTCGCGGCCCGAACAACTTCATCGACACCGACATGGTGGGTGAGATATCAGATGCCCTGGAAGCCTGGGACAAGGACCCCAACATCCGCGCGATCGTGCTGTGCTCGGAAGGCAAGCATTTTTGCGCTGGCGCCGATTTCGGCAGCCGAGGCCCGGATGGCGTTGCAAAATCGCCGAAGCGTGGGCGGCATCTGTATAAGGAAGCGCAGCGTCTGTGGCGCACCCGCAAGCCAATCGTGGCGGCGGTGCAGGGTGCGGCTGTGGGTGCGGGCACCGGTCTGGCCGTGGCGGCAGATTTCCGCGTGACCTGCCCGGAAGCGCGCTGGTCCACCAATTTCACCCGTATGAACTATCATCCCGGCTTCGGCTTGACCTGCACTCTGCCGCGTTTGATCGGCGAGCAGAAGGCCATGCTGATGATGTACACCGGTCGGCGCTACACCGGCGAAGAAGCCGTTGCGATGGGCCTTGCGGACTATTGCGTGCCGCAGGACCAGATCCGCGCGAAAGCCACCGAACTTGCGACCGAAATCGCCCAGTCCGGCCCGCTGGCCATCCAAGCAACCCGCGAGACTCTGCGCCGTCAACTCGCGGTCGATGTCGCTCGGGCTACCGAACGCGAGTACGAGGAACAGGATTGGCTGCGTAACACGGCCGATTTCAAGGAAGGTACCAAAGCGATGGGCGAGCGTCGCTTGCCGAACTTCCAGGCGAAATAATTCGGCGCGGCGGCGAAGAATCTTCGCCGCCGTTAACCCCCCGTTAACCTTTCGTCGTCACGATGGGCCGTCCCTAAACGGAGGCCCGCGTGAGTCATTCGATCGGCGTTCACCCGCCTTGGTACGCGCCCGCCGGGCCCACAGGATTTGCGCGCCTGCGCCGCCGTGTACGGCTGGTGCTGTGGTGGACCGTTACCTTTCAGCTTTTCACCCAGTTCGGCTTTTGGCTGCGTGCGCGCCGGCTGCGCCAGGGCACGCCACCGCCCTTGGTGAGCGGCCTGATCGGGACTGTCCGAGCGGAAGATATCCGCATCCCCGGTTCCGGTTTGCCGCTGGTGTCGGTTGTTATTCCGGCACACGGCCATACCGATTTCACGTTGCGGTGCCTCGCTTCGATCGCGGCGAGACTGCCCGATGTCCCTTTCGAGGTTATCGTCGTCGACGATGCCGGTCCTCCCGAAGAAACCGCTGTGTTGGCTGCGGTCGAAGGTATTCGACTGCTGCGCAATCACGTGAACCTTGGGTTTATCGGGTCGTGCAACGCGGCCTCGAGGATGGCGCGTGGGCAATATTTGCTGTTCCTGAATAACGACACACAGGTGCTACCGGGATGGTTGGATAACATGTTGGTTCCGTTTCGAACCGACGCAGATGTGGGCGCGGTCGGGTCGATGCTGTTATATCCCGACGGTGCATTGCAAGAAGCGGGCTGCATTGTCTGGTCGGACGGGACCGCATGGAATTTCGGTCGTAACGACGATCCTTCCCGCTCGGTTTACAATTATCGCCGCGAAGTCGATTACTGCTCCGGCGCGTCCCTGCTCGTGCAACGCGCCGTGTTCGAGCGTGCGGGCCGCTTCGATATCGGTTATTCCCCCGCCTATTTCGAAGACACCGATCTATGCTTTCGTCTGCGCGCGCAGGGCCTCAAAACGATTTATCAGCCGCTGTCCCGTATTGTGCATTTCGAAGGTGTCTCGCATGGGCGCGATGTTGCGGTCGGGATAAAATCGTATCAAGTCGTCAATAAGAAGACCTTCCTGCGGCGCTGGGGGGACACGTTGAAAGGGCAGCATTTTCCCCACGGCACCCGTGTCTTGCGGGCACGCGATCGAGCATTCGGGCGGAAGACGATCTTGGTGCTCGATCACAAAATGCCGGAACCCGATCGCGATGCGGGCTCGCGCACGATGATGGGCTTCCTGACTGCGTTGCGAGACGCCGGGCTGATTGTGAAATTCTGGCCGCATAACATGCATCGCGCGTCTGGCTACACCGAAGCACTTCAAAGCCTCGGGATCGAGGTATTTTACGGTGCCCGCCATGAGACCTTCGATGCCTGGATGAGTGCCAACGGTGCCGAGCTGGACTACGTGTTGCTCAGCCGCCCCGACGTCGCCGAAGAGTTCTTGCCCGCCATTCGCCACCACACTCAGGCTCGGACGATTTATTACGGTCACGATCTACATTTCCGCCGGCTCGGTCGTAACGCCGGCACGATGGAAGCGCGCGAACGCGCCATTTGGCGATCGGTCGATGTGTCGCTCTACCCGTCGGAGGAAGAAGCCCGGATTGCATCGGTTCTGGAAAGTACAGCGGATATTCGGGCTGTACAGCCCTATGCGTTCGCGCGATTCGGCCGGCCGCGGCGAGTGCCGGAAGGTCGGGACTTGCTGTTTGTCGCGGGTTTCGGGCACCCGCCGAATGTCGATGCAGCCTGTTGGTTCGTGCAGGACGTACTGCCGTCGATCGTGCTGCGGGTGCCGGATGTGCGTCTGATTCTGGCGGGGTCGCATCCCAACGCGAAAATCCGAGCCCTGTCAGGGGGGCACGTTGTCGTGACGGGGGTCCTCACGGAGGAGGAACTGGCAGGTCATTACGCCGGCGCGCGGATCGCGGTGGTACCGCTGCGCGTTGGGGCCGGGGTCAAGCTCAAAACGGTAGAGGCGTTGGCGGAGGGCATACCGCTCGTCACCTCCTCGGTCGGTTCGCAGGGTTTGCCGGGGGTCGAACACGTGGCCTCGATCGTGGACGACGCTGCAAGTTTCGCCGACGCGGTATGCGCGTTGCTGGCCGACGACGCATTATGGGAATCTCGCTCCGCGGCGGGCATCGAGTATGCAACCGCGCGATTTCGTCCCGCTTTGTTGCGAGACTCGCTGCTGGCGGCGGCGGGCATCGTGGCGCCGGAGGCACTGGCCAAAGCCGCCTAGCCGTGGCTGGATAGGGAACCGATCGAGGATGCCCAGCCATGGAACGTAAGCCCTTTCACCACCCCCGCGTGCGCCCCGAATGGCTGGCGACGCTGCGGGAGGATATTATCGAACCCGCGCAGCCGATTATCGATCCGCATCATCATTTGTGGAAAGCGCGGCCCGATCAGTATTTGTTGGAAGACCTCGTCGCCGATGTTCGCACCGGACACAACGTGCTGTCCACGGTGTTCATTCAATGCCGATCCGAATATCGCAAGGATGGGCCGGAAGCGTTGCGCCCGGTTGGGGAAACCGAGTTCGTCGCCGCCATAGCCGCCGAGAGCGAGACCGGGAAATACGGCGCGTTTCGCGCCTGCCCGGGCATAATCGGCCACGCGGAATGTCTGTTGGGCGACGGAATCGACGTCACCTTGGAGGCACATATCGAGGCCGGTAGCGGTCGCTTCAAAGGCATTCGCGATAGCGGTACGTACGATGCGGGGATCGAACCGACCGCCCCGCCCGGCGCCCCAGCGGGTCTTTATCGCGAAGCGGCTTTCCAGCGTGGGGTAAAGCGCCTGGAAAAGCACGGTCTAACGTTCGAGGCATGGTTGTACCATCCCCAGCACGGCGATTTGCTGGACTTGTTGAAGACCTGCACCAACCAGAAAATTGTCTTCAACCACCTCGGCGGCCCGCTCGGCGTCGGCCCGTACGAGGGCAAGCGCAAGGAAGTCTTCGCACAATGGGCGGCTAGCATGCGCGAACTGGCGAAGGCGCCCAATCTGTTCATGAAGCTGGGCGGGCTAGCGATGAACGTGAACGGTTTCGGCTACCACAATCGGCCGCTGCCCCCTGGATCGGGCGAGATGGCTAAGGCTTGGGGCCCCTATGTCGAAGTCGCAGTCGATGCTTTCGGTGCGGATCGCTGCATGTTCGAGAGCAATTTCCCGGTCGACAAAGGCATGTGCTCGTATCCAGTATTGTGGAACGCGTTCAAACGTATCGCTGCTGGGTGCTCGGCGGACGAAAAAGCGGCGCTGTTCCACCGGACCGCGGCACGGTTTTACTCGCTGCCGGCAGTGGGGTAGGTGCTAACGCACCGCCGCCGCGATATCGTGAAACAGCTTTGCCGGCAGCCCGCCGCCGACCACGTTTTTCATCGTGCGGTTGTCGTCGTTGCCGAGCCATATGCCGATCATCGTGCCATCGACCCAGCCGACGAACCAGGCATCGCGATAGTCCGACGTTGTGCCGGTTTTTCCGGCCACCGCGCGGCCGGGTAGGGCGGCGGCTTTGCCGGTGCCTCGGGTCACCACAGCCGACATCATGCGCGCCATCATCGCGGCCAAATCCGGGTCCACCACCCGTTCGGTTTGGGCATGCGGGGCATTTTCGATTGCGTAAGGGATAACGCGCCGGCCACCATTGAAGAACGTCGCATAGGCGCCGGTGAGTTCTAGCAACCCGACCTCCCCGGTGCCCAGCGCCAGGGATGCATCGTTCGGCAGCTTGTCGGCGATGCCGAGCCGCGCGGCGGTGGCGGCGATGGATTTGGGGCCACCGTTCGCGAGCAGCAGGCGCACCGCGACTGTGTTGATGGACTCGGCGAGCGCTTCTTCCAGGGATACCTCGCCCATGAAGCGGCGCTCGAAATTGGACGGGCTCCAGGTGCCGATTTTCAATGGCGCATCGAGCACGGTGTCGTCCGGTCGAGCGCCGTTTTCCAGCGCCGCCAGCCATACGAACGGCTTGAAGGCCGAACCCGGCTGCCGCCGTGCCAGCACCGCGCGGTTATACGGGCTCGATCGGTAATCCCGCCCGCCGACCATCGCACGTACCGCGCCAGAGGCCGGGTCCATCGCCACCACCGCGCCTTGCGTTACGCCTGCCGCCGCGCCCGGGCCTTCGAGCATCGCGGTCAATCGGGATTCGGCAATGTCTTGAATGCCGCGATCCAGCGTGGTGCGCAGCGTGGCGTCGGCGTTTGCGGGCAGCACGCCGGTTGCTTGCTCCGCCACCCAATCGGCATACCACCCGTTGGAGATCGCGGGATTGGGCGGTAGCGCGATGGCGGCGACTGCGGCCTGCATCTGCGCCGGGGTTATAGCGCCCGTTTCGGCCATTGCCGCGAGAACTTCTTTCGCTCGGGCAATAGCCCCGGTCGGGTTGGTGCGGGGGTTGATGCGCGATGGCGCGCGCGGCAGGCCGGCCAACATCGCCGACTGCCATAGGTTCGCTTTACGCGCCGAGACTCCGAAGTACATCTTCGACGCAGCGTCGACGCCCCAGGCGCCGGAGCCGAGATAGACTCGGTTCAGGTAGATCTCCAGAATCTCGCTCTTAGAGAAGCTGTGTTCTAACCAGATGGTCAGAAGCAACTCCTGCACCTTGCGCCGCATGGTGCGGGCATTGGTCAGGAACAGGGTTTTGGCGACTTGTTGGGTGAGGGTGGAGCCACCCTGGATCACCCGTCCATGGGCGATGTTGACGTATGCCGCACGCATCAGACCGATCGGATCGATGCCGGGATGGTGCCAAAATCGCCGGTCTTCCACCGCAACCAAAGCCGCTGGAAGCTCTTTGGGCATAGCGGGCAGTCGTAACGAATCGCCCACGATATCCCCGAACGTCGCGAAAATCTGGCCATTGCGGTCTTGTAGCGTCAGGCTCGGTCGTCGCACCGCGTCGAGCGCGGATTCGGGGCGCGGCAGATCGCGAGCGAACCACAAGACAGCTACGCCAATCGCCAGTGCACCCCAAATCGACAGCAGCATGCCCCATTTGAGGATGCGCCCGATCCAAGAGCGCCGCTTGGGCTTACCGGCTGGCGCGGCGCGTTTGGGCGGCGGGGCGGGAGGGCGTGGTGCAGCCGGCTC